>CAMCFM010000173.1 GCA_945874095.1 Candidatus Kuenenia stuttgartensis | reverse complement strand
GACCGATTATGTTTCGCCTTTGGAACAACCCACATTGTCTTGGGCTGACTGGCGATCTGGAACAGTCGGTCCGCAACATCGGTCGTGATATAATTGTCAGCCTGACCATGAATGGCGAGCCAGGGACGAGGCGATATTCTTCCGACAAGTGATTCCAGGTGAAGGAATCGGCATCCGTATTTCTTCTCAGCTTTGGAGATACCTCGGTAGCCGATGAACCGGAAGATGAAGGTCGGAAACCTCTCGACAATACTTCCCATCTTAACGTAAAGCGTTGCAAATCGAATCATATAGGGAACAAGTGTCCCCACCGTGGGAAACGCACCATCGGTGATCACGCCCCAGACATCCGTACGTCTGGCTGCCATGGCAAGCGATACGCTTCCGCCCCGGCTGATACCGAAAAGGGCCACACCCGTTTCATCATGATCAGGACGGCTCCGGACATAATCCAGAGCGGCCTCCAGGTCCATGAATTCACGATCTGTCAACCACGGAAGGCTAGGGTGGGTCGGATCATCGGCACTTTCGCCGTGATTGCGGAAGTCAAAGCTGAAGATATCAAAACCCGCTTCCCGAACACCTTCAGCATACACCTGAAAACTCCAGCGGTCGGCGAGATATTCGTGGCTGAAAACCATGGTTCCAAGCCGCTTCTCAGCAGTAGTACGGACATAAACTCCGCGCAGAAGCTTTCCATCCTTCGTGCTGAACTTGACGGTTTCGCCATCCTCGCAAGGAGGTACCCGAAGCGCCATGAACATTGGCTTTTCGGTGATCTTGGGCAAAAGAATGCGACGACTATAACGCTGGTCGCACCAAATCGCGAACAAGAGAGCCATGACCAGAAGGCCAAGGAGGATCTCGGCAAATAGCTTTAAATCCACCTTGGAGTGCTCCGATTGGATTTAACGAAAGTTGTGGAACTCATGATGCTTTCAAGTCGGAGTGACTATTGTGGACTGACAGAAATCAGTCCACATACCGGCGCAAGATCAGGCTCACGTTCTGACCGCCAAAACCGAAGCTGTTGGAAAGGGCCACATCTACTTGCCCGTGACGAGGCACGTGGGGGATGTAATCCAGGTCGCAATCTTCGGATGGACAATCAAGATTGATCGTTGGTGGCATGATACCGTCACGGATCGCTAAAAGGCAAATGATCGCCTCTACAGCACCGGCCGCTGCAATCAGGTGCCCCATCATGCTTTTCGTGCTCGAGACCGGAATCTTGTAGGCTGCTTCGCCCAGGGCTTTTTTAATAGCCAGTGTTTCGATCTTGTCGTTCACTTCCGTACTTGTGCCGTGAGCGTTGATATAGTCGATGTCCTCAGGCTTTACGCCAGCATCGGCCATGGCTTCCTTGAGGCACGCAATGGCGCCTCGGCCTTCATCGTGGCTGTCAGTGATCCGGAAGGCATCGGCCGTCGATCCATATCCGATCAGTTCGCCGTAGATTCTTGCTCCACGACGTTTTGCGTGCTCCAGCTCTTCCAGAACAACCACTCCGGCGCCTTCGCCCAGAATGAATCCGTTCCGGTCTTTATCAAACGGACGACTCGCCTTGTGTGGCTCACCGTTACTGGTGGAAAGGGCCGTCAGAAGAATAAATCCAGTCACCCCAAATGGGTGGATCATGCTGTGGGTACCACCGGAAAGGATCACATCGGCATCGCCTCGACGGATCTGCTCCAGAGCCTCGCCAATCGCTTGTGAACTCGCTGCACAGGCGGTCAGACACGTATAGTTTGGCCCCTTGGCATTGGCCATGGCGGCAACGTGCGCTGTCGGTGTCCCAGGATCCTGCTCGGATTCTGCCCATGGCTCAAGTATGTCAACACCGTTGTGAATGAAGGTGTCTTTGTGAACCTGACCATCAATCGTGCCGCTGTGCACTGAGGCGCAGAAGTGAGGGAAGTCCTGCTGGCCTTCGCCTGCTCCCAAATAAACTCCGATTCTCGATCGATCCATTTCCAGGTCGGAATTCGATAGACCAGCGTCGTTCATGGCCATCTGACCAGCTGCGACCGCAAAAATCGAATTTCGTGATAAAGCTGGCCACTCACTGGCGTTGTCGAGATATTGACTCAGGTCAAAATCATGAATCTCAGCCGCGATTCTGGTTGGAAACGTATCCGCTTCAAACAGAGTGATCGGGCCAACTCCGCTTCGCCCCTCTTGGAGGGCTTTCCAGGTCTGCTCAACATCTTTACCGATGGGAGTCACCATACCCACACCTGTCACGACAACTCTTCGACGCATGTTCAATTCACCTCGTCAGGACGGGTATCAGCAGGGGTCGGGTCATCCGAACAACCGCTTCTGTCCGATGCCAATCCAGCAGTTCCGTGCAGAAAATTCATTGCAAAGTCCGAAACCAGCAACCATCGACTTACGATGATTTCGGCCACGCTCGCACGATCACGCACGAGGCTTGCCCATATCGGGTCAAATTCAAGCTGATGAAAACATCGCCTTTCACTGGCTGTGCGCTGCCACGAACCAGATTCAGGCCGTATTCAGGAACCGGTGAATCGCAGTGAATCGTCGGAGGAATGAATCCCTCACGCATCGCAAGCAGATTGGCAATCACTTCCACACCGCCGTTGCCTGCACCCATGTTCCCTGTACCACCTTTGATACTGGTCACGGGAATCTCGGGACGATCTTTGAACACCTTGCGAATGGCCGATGCTTCTGCCTTGTCGAGCATCGGCACCCCAATTCCGTGGGCATGAATGTGGCTAATCGCAGGATCCTCGGGAGTGAGACCGGCATCCGCAAGTGCAGCCCTCAAAGCTATTTCCACTCCATCGCCGGTCAGTTCAGCGCCGATCATCGTGGCATCGGAACCTGATCCAATTCCGATCACTTCGCCATAAATTCGGACATTTCTTGCTTCGGCGTGCGGCAACCGTTCGAGAACGACGATTCCAGAGCCTTCACCCAATACCAGTCCTGAGGCTTGACTATCAAATGGCCTGGAAGCCTGGGTGGTTTCGCCCTGCCATTTGGTAATCATGCCGAGAAGGTAGGCGCGAACATAGCTGAGCGGGTGAATCTTTGAATCCGCTCCGCCTGAAATCATCACATCAGCACGACTTCGTTGCAGAATCCGATAGGCTTCACCAATCGCAAGCCCTGATGATGCATCGCCTTCTGTGATCGTATTGGATGGCCCCTGACAATCCGAAAGGATGGAAATGTGGCAGGCCAACATGTTAGGTAGATATTTCAGAAGCCAGATGGGCTGGACTAGTTTGATGCCGTCCTGACCCCAGATCTGGTATTGGAACTTATCGCCCCCGGCATAGGATCGCTCAATCGCTGGCGAGAGTTCCTGAAGGTCGGTGGAAATAATCCCTGCACCAAGATCGATACCGATCCGGGTCGGGTCCACACCACCGTCAGAGAGGCCGGCGTCCTGAAGTGCAACCTGAGCCATGGCAACAGCCAGCTGGATATCGCGAGCCATGTATTTCAGGCTTTTGGCGAGCGATTTTTTGAGACGCGGGATGACGTAATTCTTCGGGTCGAAACCTCGAATTTCACCAACAGCGGGCGTGACCAGGGCGGGCACCGGAAAGCTCTCAATTTGAGCTATCCCGGTACGTCCATCACGCAAGGCAGTGGTCAATTCCGCTTGTCCCGTGGCCATCGGGCAACTCACACCCAAGCCCGTTATGACAACTCGTGAAGCGGTCGCATTCATGCCAAATCAGATTCCAAATGCGGCGTAAAGACACTTCCAATACATCTTGCGGAATGCAAGATCGTCTGGAAAGGGTCGGGCCGGGGCCTAGGGACACTCAGTTCGGTTTCGCAGGTTCAGCCAGAGAAGCCTGCTGGGCCTTGGCCAGGTCGAGAATGCCAAGAAGTTGTCGGGTAAAGACAAAGTTCTTAGGGCCAAACAGCTGGTTTGCACGCGAATTGTCCAAGTGTGCAAACACGATCTCGACGTCCGCAAGCAACGTTTCCATCCCATTCACAAACGCTTTGCATGCCACCACTGCACCTTCAGCGCGGAGGTCAAGCACCTTGACGTCGTAAATCAGTTGGTCACCAGCGCAGGCGACACCATAAAATTCCGCTTTGGGGATTTTCGCAAGGACCACCTTCTCTTCGAAGTTCTTGGCCTCGCCTACCAAAATCCCGCCAGTTTGCGCCATCCCCTCGATAATCAATGATGCAGGCATCACTGGAAAACCTGGGTAATGGTCGTGAAGATGCTCTTCAGCAAGCGTCAAATTTTTGACGGCTCGAGCAAAATCGCCGCTTCGGAATTCGAGGAATTTGTCGATCCAGATCCAACGCATACCCCGGGTTCTCCACGCTAGTCTTGATTTAGGCGGGATCTAATGACACCCCGCCTCGTCGAATTGACCAAGACTCAAACATGCTGAGCCATGGGCCATACATCATCTGCTTCGGTTCTCGCCAGACTGGGCGAAAATCACTTGGAAGCGAGTTTGTCAGCAACATACTTGACCAGCATGTCCACTGTGTACAGGTCGCCAATGTTATCCACAACTGGATTCTTGGAGAATTCCGTCATGTCTGCATAAGGCATGCGTGACTTCAGCTCTTCGATTCCCTTGACTGTCAGCTTGCCGTCAGCAATCATGCTGGCGTCGCTGGTCAGGTTCTCAGGGAAAAGCTCGCCACGTGGAATCGTAATTCCAAAATTTCTTTCAAGACGGAACACGATGTCCAGGAAGTCGATCGACTCTGCTTCAAGATCGCCTTGAAGAGTTGAACCTGGCTCAACTTGTTCTTCGTCCACACCAAGGGCGTCGACCAATGTGGATTGAACCTTCTTGAAGATCTCTTCTTGTGTTGCCATATCGCACCTCTCAGGTTAGATGTTTATCCTCGACTGCCGGGTAACAGCCCCACCATGAGGCCCAACCACTCGGCCAATCTTTCCATTCACCCATGTGATCAGATTCAGATATCATATCATGATATTCTGATCTGCGGTGAAAATTTGCCGATTCCACAAAATATGATAGCCAAGCCGATTTTCTGCAAGCTCAGCTTTCACAATTCTTCACACTTTTGCCGCGGCCGCACTATCTTCAGCCGCCTTCATCCTGGCCTTAGAAGCCACGGAACCCATCACCAGGGTTGAGTATAGGTCTCTCAAATGTTCCACCAGGGCCGCATCGGTTGATGCGAGTTGGGGATCCCGGTCGCGAAGGTTGGTGCAGATCAGGCTGAATTTGCCCTGTACCATTACTTGACCGTCGATCACACCCTTGCCCTTCATCGGAATATTGAGCGGGTCGGTCATCGGGCCAGCCACTTCCACATGAAGTGTGAGCTGCCGTCCTGGCTCGACAAAACTTCCGTATTTGATCATCTTTGCAGATTTCAGGAGGATCGTACTGTGTTTGAAGTCTTCAGTCGATCGAACCAGCCATGCCGCTGACTGAGTCATCGCCTCAAGCATCAATACACCTGGCATCACCGGGAATCCGGGAAAGTGATCCGCCAAATATTCCTCGGCCAGAGAAAGATTCTTCACAGCCGTAAGACTTTGGCCAGGAACGATTTCCTGAATTCGATCTATCAGTACAAATCGCATCGTCTGGACTCAAGTGGGGCAAAATTCGACCTGATTGGTCTGGCCTTCATCGCACGTCTGCTCCAATATACATGATGGAATTGATCGGCGTCACACACTTTCATACCGGACCAACTCCCAACACCAAAATCTGGCAGACGCCACTAGAATTCCTTCAAACCACTATGCACAAGCAACTTGAATCTGATCGAACGACGAACCGCAGGAGCAATACGGATGTCCGATCAATTCTGCTTTGACCAAAACTTTCTGACCCGCAAAGTCTATCCATTCTGGTCTATCCTTCATATTCGACAATTTCGGCACCTCTTGGCTTGCCTAATTTCAGTAATTGTCCAAAATTCGCTCAAAGCCGAGATCAAGTGGACCCCAGACGGCCAGTGGCTCGCCTTCCGTCAAGTCACTTCCAACCAACCCCTGAAAGTCTTTGAGCCAGGATGGATCTTCAACCCTTCACGTTTTATCGCCGCCAAGCCAGATCCCGATCTCCGTTCGCCTGAGCCTTCCGTACACACCATCTGGGTGGGCCGATCCGACCTGCAAGTCTGGCACAAGATGGCCTCCTCTGAAGTCTTCCTGAGCGATCCCGCATGGTCACCGGACGGCCGATCACTGTTCTATGCTGCCGTAGAAAAGTCTTCTGACAACAAGCTTTACTGGCGTATCCGCCAGGTCAGTTCGTTCAGCAAATCAAAAAATACCGGCCTGATCGTCTGGGAGAAACGGCTTCCGGACGACTGGCGGCCAAAGGCTTCCGGAAAATTGGCCAGAGCCATCCTCGGCCAACTTCAAGTTGGAACCGACGGCCTGATGATTTTTGCAGACCCGGTCGCTGAAGAATTATTGCTTTTCAAAGCCGACTCACAAGAAATTGTAACCCGGTTTCCGAACGGACACCTGGCCAAAATCAGTCCGACTGGTGAATCGGTGGCGTGGCTCAGGTCTGAAATCTGGCCCAGTGCGTTCGCCGAACTGATGATCACAAAAGTCAGTGACTCTGTTCATACAAGCCGGCTCCGAAACGTGATGCCTGACTCGGCACCGATTTTTTCGGCTGACGGTCAAGCGATCTATATCGCTCGCCACCAAAAACCTCCGGAAGCCTTGAACGTCCCGCGCGGATCCGACTGGCCTGAGCTCTGCCGGGTCGAGCTTAAATCTCTCAAAACAGCACGCTACAGCCCACTTGTGGCAACTCCTGTTCTTTCCTCTGAACGCCTTTCAGGGATATCGTTTACGCTTGATCCCGATGAAGAACTTCTACTCTACTCGCCAGCGATCAGCCCAAGACCGGTCGAGATTGTCTGGTTTCAGCCCAAAACCGCCGCCACCTACAAACGCTTCCCACCACTCGACTTGAACACACATGTCTCAAATCTCTCCATCTCGGCCGAAGATCGACTCGCTCTGAGATTTGGGCATCAGGACTTCCCCCTGGAATCCGCAGAACTCCCAGCTGCTCTCTGCGAGCTGATTTCAGAACAGATCCACCCATTCGTCCCAGACGACGCAACATGCCAACAGTGGATCGAGTTACTGACCCGAGCCATCGCGAGAATTCTGTACACGGAATTGCCTGCCCCAGAGATGTTGGCAGAGTCTCGAATTAAGAATCGATTTTCTCTGGTTCCGACGATGGACGAAGTGCAGGGGGATGGCCCGGCGAATATCCGGCTCAGACGCGTCGCGAATGTTGGCTTGAGAAGTCTTGGAATGGATCCTAAGAATATCAAGCCAAATGACTTGGAGAGGCTAAGTGCGTGGCAGATCGAAGCTGCAGCGTTATTTTTGAACCTCACAAATCATCATAAAGAAGCTCTTGATGCCCTTGAGATGATCCGTCCCACGAGTTTATCCGGACCAGATCGGGCCCGATTGATCGCGATGAAGGCTCAGGAAGAGATTGCCACCGGGAACTCGGGGCAGGCGTCGATCATTTTGACGGAACTGATGCGTTATGAACCAAAAATTCTCGGAACGATCGAGAGCGATGGTGCAGGTGGGCTGCGTTTAGAGAAAGTCAAACCTGATTCATGGGCGGATTATCTTCAAAAAATGGCAGAGTCGGCCGCCAAACCACCAAGCTCAGCCGAGGGGAAAACGCCCTTGAATCCGCTCGGGCATTTTAATCCTGATGATCCAGAAAACGACCCCGACCTGAAGATGCAACCCCCAATGCCAGAGCGATTTTGATAAAGCTTTAAGCGAGAACAGACAGGCCAAATCAGTGCCATTTCAAGCCTGATAAATGGGGTGATTTGCTAGCCCCGGTTCGATTTGGATTTACCTAGCCGGTCTTGGCGCTAGCCCCGGTTCGATTCGATTTCGATTTCGATTTACCTAGCCGGTCTTGGCGCTAGCCCCGGTTCGATTCGATTTCGATTTCGATTTA
>CAMCFM010000172.1 GCA_945874095.1 Candidatus Kuenenia stuttgartensis | reverse complement strand
AACATCGTGCCGTGGATTCTGCCCGTCACACTCATCGGCGCGCTCGTCGTTCTGCTCGTGCCCGTCCCCGGTGTGGTCATGGACTTACTCCTGGCCGCCAACGTCACGGTCTCCGTCCTGATCCTGATGACCACCATCAACATCAGTTCGCCCCAGCAGTTCAGCTCATTCCCTACCCTCCTATTAACAACCACCCTGACACGCTTAGTCCTCAACGTAGCCAGCACCCGTCTGATTCTGCTCGATGGAGGAACCAAGGGACTGGACGCTGCCGGCGATGTCATCAAATCATTCGGGTCGTTCGTCGCCGGCGACAATATTCTGGTCGGTGTCGTCATGTTCGGCATCATGGTGATCATCCAGTTTGTCGTCATTACCAAAGGCTCGGGCCGGATCAGCGAAGTCGCGGCCCGATTCGTGCTCGACGGCCTGCCAGGTCGCCAGATGGCAATCGATTCCGACCTTCATGCCGGCCTGATCGATCAAACCGAGGCCGTTCGGCGACGCGAAGCCGTTTATCGTCAGGCGGACTTCTTTGGGGCCATGGACGGTGCTGGAAAATACGTCCGCGGAGATGCCGTCGCAGGGGTCCTGATCACTTTCATTAACATCGCAGGCGGGCTGGCCATCGGTATCGTTCAATATGGAATGAGCCCAGCCCAGGCAGTGGATGTCTTTACCAAGCTGACCATCGGCGATGGGCTGATCAGCCAGATTCCTGCTTTTCTGATCTCTCTGGGAGCCGGCCTGGTCGTGACCCGCTCATCAAGCGAGTCCGATATCGGGCGCGAGATGACCGGCCAGCTTTTCGGACAGGCTCGAACACTTCTGGCAGCAAGCGGACTCCTGGTGATTCTGGCCTTTTTGGGACTTCCCAAATTCCCCCTTTTATCACTGGCTGGTTTATTGATGGTCGGCGCCTGGATTTTAGCGAAATCGGAAAAGGCCGGTGAAGAGACATCGCCAAGCCAGACATTGACAACGCAAGCCATCTCGAATGCCCAGAAATCCCGGATCGACAGCCCATCAACTGCGATTCCGAAAACGTCATCAAACCAGACAGCCTCCAAATCAGCCGCTGATTCCGCCCCAGTCGCTCCGCCCAGTGGCAAGCCTGCAACGGTCAAGGCTATTTCCACGGAAACCCCTGTGAGTGATTGGCTTAGGGTAGACGCCATGGAGCTCTCGATTGGCTATCGCCTGATCGCCTTGGCCGACCCAAATCGTGGTGGAGACCTTCTGGATCGACTTCAAAGGGTGCGTCAAAGGGTGGCCCGTGAACTGGGCATGATCGCCCCTCAGGTGGCTATTCGCGACGATCTTGGAATCCAGCCACAGGAATATAAAATCGCCATCCGGGGCCTGACCGTTGCCACGGGTGTTTCCTATCCAGGCAGGCTTTTGGCGATTGTCCCACCGGGTTTGATCGAAGTGCCTGAAGGCCGCGAGGGTCAGGACCCTGCCACGGGCTTACCTGCTGTCTGGATCGCTGCCGAGGGTCGACAAGCTGCTGAACTTTCAGGATGCAGAATCAAAGATGCAGGTGCCGTGGTCATGGATCACCTTCTGGAAGTGATCATGGGCCATGCTGATGAGCTGCTCTCTCGCGATCAGGTCATGCAACTGCTCGAACGCGTCAGGGCCAGCAGCACATCGCTTGTGGATGAAGTGGTTCCGAACCTGGTCCGCGTGGGCGAGATCCAGAAAGTTCTCCAAAATCTTCTGCGTGAACGCGTCAGCATTCTTGACATGGAAACCATTCTGGAAGCACTTGCCCTGGCGGCTGTTGCGACCAGAGATCCGGAAGAACTCACAGAGCATACCCGCAGATCGCTCTCCCGGCGACTCGTTCAGCCCTACCTTGGAGCCGATGGACACCTGCGAGTGGTCATGCTTGATAAGTCCGTAGAAATGCGATTATCAGCCGCTGTGGATGAATCCACTCGCCCTGAAACCGCTCTGGGGCTGGCCTGGAGCCGTGAACTTGTCGCCGCCATCGGAGCTGCCGCAAAGCGTTTGACAGAACAGGGCCGGGCACCTGTTGTGGTCGTGGGCGGACTGGTTAGATGCCTCGTCAGAGACCTCACGCACACGGACCTGCCTGGCCTGATCGTTCTGGCTCAGCAGGAAATCCCTCGCGATACACCGGTGGACAATATCGCCACCGTTGCACCGGCCGGATTTGCTGAATCTGAACAGGAATCGGACCATTCCGATTCAAACCATCTGGACTCGACACACATCGCTGATTTCAACCACGGTTCTGCGGTTCCTGCGCCTCATTCATGGCCCAGAAATCGCAAAAAAACCACGGGCCTGATCAACAACCCACCCAGCCAATTCTCAACCGGCTATAATTCATGAATTCTCGCACCACCTGGAAAGCCCATTCTGGTCACCAACTTCTGCAGGGCCAAACCCACTGCTTTCGCGGGCGAACCATGCGCGAGGCTCTGAAACGCGCTGAAGCTGCTTTGGGAAGCGAGCTTTGGGTCGTGGGCACAAGTCGGTCCAACTCATGGTCGCGGTTCTTAAACCCTGACAGTTCAAGCCAATGGTATGAAGTGGAAGTGGCCACACCGGCCACCGAAACTGACACGGCCGATGCGTTGACACACGACAACCTGAAGATCGTCCATCGGGCTGTTTCGCACCTCGAAGAGACAGGCAACGACCCTCTCAAGCTATGGGATGTCCCATCCAGCCTCAACGCCCCTTACCAATATTTAATCCGCGCCGGTGTGGATGAAGCCTATGCCGAGCGCATCGCCCGCCATGCTGCCGCATGTCACAACCCGCGCGATCTGGTGGAAGATTCCTCCGCCTGGCAGGCCATGATTGATGCCGTGGCGGATGGTGTCAACGTGGCGCATCGTGCCCCATTTCAAGAGGGCGAAAAGCGGGTCATTATGGTGGTTGGTCCAACCGGTGCCGGCAAAACCACTTCACTTGCCAAGATGGCGGCCCACCTCCAACTGACCAGCGAGGAACGTGTCGGTCTGATCTCGTGCGACATGTTTCGCATCGCCGCCGTGGAGCAGCTTGACACTTACGCCCGAATCATGAACATGCCATTCGCTGCTGCCGATTCTGCACAGACCGTCGCAGACGCTGTGGCGGAGATCGACGCCGACTGGGTCTTGATCGACACCCCTGGAAGAGGCCCTCTGGACGACAACCACCTTGCCATACTCAGCGATATGGTCGACGTGCTCAACCCGGATGAAATTCATCTGGTTCTGCCAATCGAATCCGCAGGCCGTTGGGCCAAGCTCGCTGCCGATAAGTTTTCCGTAGTCAGGCCCGACCGTCTAATCGTCACAAAAATTGATGAAACCGACCGCCACGGTGGCCTGATCAACCTTCTGGCCGACCTGAAATTACCGTTCTCCTACATCAGCACCGGTCAAAATGTACCTCAGGATTTTTATATGGCCAATCCGGATCAAATCGCTTCCATGATCATGGGTTAACAAAAAAAGGGCAACCCGAAGGCCGCCCTTTGTAAGTCACATCAAACCGAAGTCAGCTCATTATTTCTGGGCTGATGGTGCAACGGCCGGGGCCGCTGCAGGAGCTGGCGACTGACGTTCCCAAACGGTTTCACAAACAGGCACTTGCTTGGTCACCGTGCGTGGGACTTTGCGGGTGACTGTAACGGTTTCCGTGTAAGGAACCTGAACAGAGTATGTCCGCTCAACAATGTCCGTGACTTGCTTGGCGCGTTGCACGTGTGTTGTCACAGTCTCCGTGTACGGAACCTGTACAGCAACCTGACGATTCATCACGCCTTTGACCTCGCGAGGCTTTTGAATGTAGGTTGTGACTTGTTCCTGAAATGGAACCTGAACTGCCACAGTCTGAGTCGTCGTTTCCTGAACCTGACGAGGCTGCATTTCTGTATAGGTTTCAGTGCGGCTCTCGGAGCGATACGCTACGCGAGTGCCCTTCACCACTTCTTCCACAGAACGTGGAACCTGATGTGTCACAGGAACTTCGGTCTCGCGGGTCTTGGTCACATGATGGGTGCGCTGAACTTGCTTGGGAACCATCTTCGTTTCGGTAGATGGAACTTCCACTTCCTGTTGTTGGGCAACCATTTCCGTCACGCACTCTTGAACCTGAACCTTCACGGGAACCGATGTCCGAACTGGACGTGAAACCCAGACCTGCTGGCAGGCGTATGTTACACCACCACAAACATGACCACAGCCACCGCAACCAATGCTCTTCTTGTGATGACCGCAACTGCCGCACTTGCCCGATACGCCACAACCCGTGGTGCAACCGGCTGATGTCTGAACCGGAACGGCCTGATTCACCCAGCATCCACGATCTTCAATCACTTCTTTGCACTGGGTCACCTCACGGGCCACCATCTTCTGCTGAGGCACATGAACCGTTCTCATCTCTTTGCGAGTCACATGAACGGTCTCAGGATGCATCACCGTTTCGGTCACGGTTTGTGCTTCTGTGTAAGGCTCGTAACGCTTTTCGTTGTGTGTGACCGTGTCGTAAACCGTTTTGGTCACTTTGGCGTCAAAGGTCTCGGTCACTGGAATTTTGACTTCCAACTGACGAGTCTTCTGAACAGGCTCGAAAACGGTCTTGGTCGTCGGAACGGTTTCGGTCTTATATTCGGTACGATAACGGGTCACGTTGTTTGTGACTGGCACGTTATCGAAAACGGTCGATGTGGTCGGAACCGTTTCGGTCTTATATTCCGTGCGATAACGGGTCACGTTGTTTGTGACAGGCACAGACTCATACTCGGTACGAGTCACAGGTTGCTTTTCGGTTTTATGCTCTGTCCGATACTTTGTGACATTATGTGATTCCGTCACATCATCATAGACTGTTTCCGTGACTGTCACATGCTTTGTAATCGTCCGTGGAACCAGCACTTCACAGACCGGCGCGGAAACATCACAAGAGATGGTGGTGGCACAAGGTGCAGCCAGTGTTCTCGGAGCACATCTCAGGGAGATCGGCTTGCAGGCATGGCAAGCCTGTACAGCCGATGTTGAGTTCATCAAGCCTGTTGCAAACAATAAAGCGAATGTCCAGCGTTTCATGGTGCAGTCTCTCTCCAAAATGATGGTGTGAATCACTCAAGTTGCATGGTCTTATCAAATCGCAATCTATGACGATCATAAAACCTTCCAAATATTTTTAATTTATACGATCAAACTAATCAACATTTTTTACCCAATCGTATTCATTTCACTCAAATTAATCGCTACAGAATGAACTTTGGCTATGAACTGATGAACGAATTTAGAAAAAGGTTCAAAATCGGCTTGTCAGAGGTCTGGTATTTGGTAGGATTCCGGCCCAGTCAGATGATTCATTGGCACACAGGAAGTGAGCCAAGTGTTTTGGGCTTGGCCCCGAACAAACCACTGACCCATGGAACAACCGATTCGTCGCCCTTCAGACAAAAGGCAAGGATGCCATGTCGGACCAAGCGGAATCGCTTCGACATCTTTTCGCGGCTAAACACCTCGATGAATTTGTTTCGGATGCCGGGGATTCAAACCCTGAATCCAACGTTGGCTGGACCATTCAAGCCGACCACCAAACAGAATACGACAACCACGATCCGGCCCTCGATTCCGAATCGCCGACCGCGAATCCTCCACGACAAACACGCGTTTTATGTCTCGCAAGTGGCAAAGGTGGAGCCGGGACCAGCATTCTTAGCCTCAATCTAGCCGTGGCTCTGGCCAATAAAGGCGAAAGAGTCGCCTTGGTTGACGGCGATTATGGTCTTGGTCAACTGGAAATCCTTTGCGATCGCCGCCCGACAGTCGATCTCGAAGATGTCCTGTCAGGCAGAATCACTCCTCAGGAAGCCTTGGTAGAAGGCCCTCAAGGAATCCGCCTACTGGCTGGCTCTCATGCAGCACGCATGAATGAAGCCTGGCTGGTCGGCCCTGCCACAGACGAACTACTCGCTCAGGTCGTGGTCGAACTCCGCGATAGCCGAGTGGTTGACTGGATCCTGGTCGATGCTGGCAGTGGCTTGACTGCTCGATCCCAAACTCTTGCTGCTGTTGCAGATGGAATGATTCTGGTCAGTACCACGGAACATGCCGCAATTGCCGCCAGCCATGCCCTGCTCTCGCACTTGCGCAGAGCCGCAGGCAGCCATCTCAGGCTTGTCACGCTCATCAATAAATCGGCTTCCCACAAATCAGGCAATGAGGCCGCTGACCGTCTGATTCAGGCCGCCCGTCTGTTTCAAGGTCTCTCCGTGGGCCAGCTCGGTGTGGTGCGAGACGATTTCGACGTGCCTAGAGCTGTTCGAAACCGAATCCCTGTCGTTCAAGCCCCAGGCTGGTGGCTATCCACCGCAGCCAGAGACATCGAACGTATCGCCACGAAAATCCATAACGGATTCGAAACCTGGGATAAAGCCGCCACCGATATGCCTGTCGCGGCTTCAACATTCAGTGGATATCCACTCGATAACCACGAACTGACCAATGCCGTGTCCGCCAGCGAAAAGGCGAGCCGAAAAGCTGGCTGAATGGATGGCGATGCTCGTCATCAACTGTCTATCTAAAGGACGATCGCGGAGCGTTCCTCAACGGCTCTCAGGATCTGTCCCAAAGTCATCATGGCTTCAAGCCGTCTCTTTGTCCCAACAGACTCAGACCCGGTTCTGAATCCAAAAACGCCCCGCCCCGGTATTGTGCGATTCCGACATATCAGGGGCCAGAATCAACCATTCTGCAAAATCGATGTCAAGATATATCGGTTTTAACGAAAAATTCAAGATTACCGTCAAGGCCGGCATCTTCAGCAACCGATAAAGATACCGGCGATTCCTGATCTTTTCGGGAGTCCCAGCCCAGGCAAATCGAAGTGATTTCTGACACAGCTGAATTCGGTTTCAAATCCGGATTGGCAAGATTCAAGAAACATCGTATTGCTTGTAGGTGAAGCACAAGGACGTGCGTGACTCTCGGCGACGACATGGAGGTCTGGATGTCAACCCAAGTGGATATGGACATAGCGGAGCGGTGGGTAATTTTCAAAGAGAACCCCACAACGGAGCTTCGAAATCGTCTCGTCGAACGTTACTTGCCACTCGTCAAGTACAACGCGGAACGAATCTGGCAGAGATTGCCAGACGGTGTCGATCTGGACGATCTCATCTCAGCCGGTGTATTCGGCCTGATGGACGCCATCGATGCCTTCGACCTCTCCCGAGGCGTGAAGTTTGAAACCTACTGCGTTCCACGGATTCGTGGAGCCATGCTGGACGAACTTCGCACCATGGACTGGGTGCCGCGACTGGTTCGCAGCAAACACTCCAAAATGGAAGAAGCCAAAAAGTCTCTCGAAGTACAACTGGGCCGACCAGGTACTGATGAAGAAATCGCCGATAAACTCGGTGTCAGTCATCAGGAATTCGAGAAAATGGCCACCGAATCGAACGCGATCGGCTTGGTCAGCCTGAATAAGAAGTGGTATGAAACGGACAGCTACAAAGATGTCCGCGAGATCGACGTTCTCGAAGATAAAAAAGGTGAAGACCCCACCAACCGGCTCCAGCGCAAAGACTTGATGCGTATGGTGACCAAGGGCCTGAACCGCAACGAACGACTCATCATCATTCTCTACTATTATGAAGAGCTGACGATGAAAGAGATTGGCGCAACGCTGGATCTATCCGAATCGCGCGTCAGTCAAATGCACAGCTCGATCATTGAACGCCTCAAAGGCCAGCTCAATGGACGACGGGTCGAGTTTGGCACCTGACTTCCAGCATCTCTTCTGGACCTCAGACCACTCCCTGATATCAATCAAACAACCGCCCATTTGGGCGGTTTTTTTTATATTCGCATTCCAACCGATCTATTGCCAACAACCAACTTTTATCAGAAGAGCCGAATGCCCGCCAAACTAACCCGCCGCGCGAGCAAGGGCCGCATTATTTAATCACTAATTCGGCACAAGTTCTTACAAATCAAGGTTTT
>CAMCFM010000171.1 GCA_945874095.1 Candidatus Kuenenia stuttgartensis | reverse complement strand
GATGGTGCGATTACAGGTCAATCCACACCTGAAAACCCTTGCAAAGCGAATCAGTTCATGGCGTGGCAGGGTGGCGATGTGGCCGATTTCGAGCTGAAACTGAAATTCAGGGTCAAAGGCAATGGCGGCAATTCCGGCGTTCAATTTCGCAGCGTTCTCAGGCCTGACGGTCTGGCGGTAGGCTATCAGGCGGATATTTTTCAAAGTGGTGGCTATCTCGGTGGAGTGTGCGACGAAATTCACACGCGCAAGGGGCCTGAACTTCTCTCCGCCAATGGCAAAAAGACGGTGATCGACGAGAACGGCAAACGAACGGCCACAAGTCTTGGCCAGGTGGCGACCATGAAACCTACCGGCGAGTGGAACGAATATCGTATCACCGCCAAAGGCCAGCAAATCATTCTGGAAATCAACGGCGTCAAAAGCACAGAGTTGATCGACCAAGAAAAAGGCCACTTCGACCTCAGCGGATTCCTCGGATTGCAACTGCGATCAGGCGAGCCGATGACAGTGCAATTCAAGGATATTTATTTGAGGAAGCTGTGAGGGGCACCAAACTTTGCTAGCACCAATTAGAAGCGGGTGGGCTTCACCCCACCCTACTTTGCTAGGCGAACAGGTCGGAATAAGCTGCTTTCACGCCCTTTACGCCGCCGTTGATGGCTCCGATGTCTGAACCGAGCACGAATAGCTGGCAGCCCATCTCGCGCATTTTTGCGGCATGCGAAGCACTTCTGGCCACAATACCCCAGGGCTTTTTCAGTTCTTTGCAATATCGGGCCACAGCGTCGATGGTTTCAAGACACTTCGGATGCTCAAATTCCCCTGTCACGCCCAGAATCATACTCAAGTCGGCTGGGCCAATGAAAATGCAATCCACATCTTCAAGTGCGGCTATATCACGAACTTCGGCGAGCGCCTCAGGTGTTTCAATCTGAATGCCCATGAATGTTGCTTTATTCACCCGGGGGACATATTCCGCAAGTGGTTCAAGCCCGAACCGGCCGTCGCGATTGCCTCCATTCAAGCCACGTTCGCCTCTGGGTGGAAATTTGGCCCAGCGAATGGCTTGATCGGCTTCGCGCACGCCTCTGATCATGCTGAACATGCAGCCATTGGCACCTGCCTCCAGAACGCGCATGACTGAGGCATAATCGGTGGCCGGTAGTCTCACAAAATGGTCAAGCCCGTGGGCGTTGGCGGCCAGGGTGCAAAGTTCAATGTCACGCATGCCCAGACCGGCGTGTTCCTGATCAATCCAAAGGCCGTCGTAACCGCCATTGAAGCCAATCATTTCAATCAGCTTGGGCGATGCGAGCTGGCCGACTCCAAACAGCCGAACCACTTCTCCAGCAGCCAGTTTGTCCTTGATCTGGGGCATTTTCTCAGTTCCCGGTGTCGAAAGATTCCGATGTTTCCGTTGCACGATTCCACACATCGCCATAGAAACACTTGGCGAATGGGACGTCAACAGATCAGAATAGAGCAATGAAAGCTGACAGTCCATCATCCAGCCCAAGATTCACCAACCTCGTCCCCCTTCGGGTTCGATTTGGCCCGCTTCTGCGCTGGTTTTTCCTCGGCTTCTTCCTGTTCGCAGAAATTTTTCTGGCCACCCGGCTCTGGAACGGATGGCAAATTCAAGCCATTGGACGACTTCTGGCCGTACAGATTTTCTTCGCCCCAAGGCTCTTGTTCGCTGGCTTTGCGTTCTCGGCGTTCGCCACGGTCATGGCCGAACGTATGGTCCGCTGGATCGCTCGCCCACTCAGCACCAAATGGCTGAAACCGTCCACTGGCCTGCCTTTGGAATCGGAACTGCCGCTGCATATGAGGATCGGAGAGGCCATTGAACTGGCCACCACCGGGCGCCGGAAAACTGAGAATAAATGGGAACCAGGCTGGCTTATCATCAGCACTGAACGCATGTTCTGGCTGAGTGGTGTCTGGCGGATGACGGCCTGGGAGATTGAACGAACCACTCTCGACATTCCCTTGACAGCCCGACTCAGCCTGGCCGATGGGCCGCGCTGGCTCGGTGGATTTGTCGTAGGCATGCCCCCAAGGCTGATCGTCCACCTCAGCCCGACCGCTTACGCCGAAGATGAGCATCAGGAAACGATTGCTTTGGCTGACCCGGAAGCGATTTTTCAACACCTTGATCCTGAGTCATATCAAGTCGCTGAAGCGACAGATCCGGAACCTTTGATCGCTCCACCATCGCAACCGGTGCAGCTAAGCGATCGGCCGAGCCCTTTGGAAGTGCGTGGGGTGATCCTGCCTCCGCGTCGAGTGGTTCAGCAAAAGGTTCGACCAGAGATGGTAAAACCTCCATTAAGGCCAGTTTCGAAGCAAGATCCGCTGGAAGTTCGAGGGGTAATGCTTCCACCACGTCGGAAAAAGTCTTAAGATCTTAAACATGCATGAACGACTTGAGGTCGTAGCCTGCTCCCTCCCTAAATACTCCGTCCTATAAAAAGAGACACTTCGCCCATGCCTCCCATGACTTTCGGAACTGATACCGGCAAAAATGTCCTTGTGGCAGACTTTCTTGATCAAGTGGAAGTGGAGCTCCCGGTATTGGGCGACCATGCCAGGCTGACCCTGGCTCAGGCATGGAACGAGTCGGAACTGGCTCCTTATCTGGCCGATACCGATGTCATGATCCTGTTCCACGACATTGCCCGGATCAGTGAAGCCACTCTGGCCGCTGCGCCTCGTCTGAAGGCGATTGTTCGTGCCGGTGTGGGTTATAACAATGTGGATATTGAAGCCGCCGGCAAGCGTGGAATCGTCACCTGCAACGTGCCTGATTACGGCAGCGAAGAAGTGGCCGACCATTCCATCATGTTCCTTCTGGCACTGGCCCGGCAGCTTGGCCCTTGTGATCAGTCGATCCGCGACGGCAAGTGGGATTACAAAGTGGCCGACGCCGCACCACGCCTGCGCGGCAAAACCATCGGGATTGTCGGATGTGGCCGGATCGGGACCGCAACGGCTCTGAGGGCCAAGGCTTTCGGCCTTGATGTGGTCTTCTACGACCCTTATCTGCCGGACGGTGTGGACAAGGCTCTGGGCATC
Organism: Candidatus Kuenenia stuttgartensis; assembly: GCA_945874095.1. Taxonomy (GTDB): domain Bacteria; phylum Planctomycetota; class Planctomycetia; order Isosphaerales; family Isosphaeraceae; genus QWQI01. Next base: position 4,926 of record CAMCFM010000171.1, on the reverse strand, counting down.
CGCCGCGCCAGAACCCTCGACGAACTTCTCCCCCAGTGCCAGTTTCTAAGCCTTCACTGCTATCTGGACAGCGACAGTTATCACATGATCGACGCCCGCGCCCTGGCCGCCCTGCCCCGTGGTGCTTATGTGATCAACACAGCCCGTGGGCCAGTCATTAAGCAGGACGACCTGGTGGAGGCCCTGGCATCTGGCCATATCGCGGGCGCCGGGATCGACGTTTTCGAGCGAGAACCGTTTGATAATGAGCAACTACGAGCGATGCCGAACGTGTTTCTGACACCTCACTCGGCCTTCTACAGCCGCGAAGGATTTGTCGAACTGAGACGGAAGACAGCTGAAGAAGCGTGCCGGATTGTGCTGGGTCAGCCTCCACGCAACCCAGTGAATCTGGGGTATCTGGTCGAGCCACGCACGCCGGTGACACAGCCCCGGGCAAGGGTCTGATTTTGTCCTTGAATTGATAACTCAGAACGGATTGTATTGCATCTTTTTGAAATACAATCCGTTTTTGATTCTGAGAAAACCGTATTCATTTCTATCAACGTTTAATCATCATTGATCCAGTAGACTCACTTGGCTTATCCAGCCTTCGTTTAAAATGGATAGTCGTCAGGCGCCAACAGTTCGCCTTTCTCAATACCTCTTCGAAGCAGTCGAATGTCGTTTTCGTAGCGTCTTCTTGCAGACAACCAGTCAGGGTAGATAAAGGCACTCACCTCACGATCACTGCCACAATGGCAAAGTGTTTTTATGGCAGCAACCATATCGCGGTGATGAACGCAAACGACTGATGGAAGCCCTTTATCTCGACAGCAATAGAATTGTCTGTCTCGCTGACGTTCAATAAACGAATCTGACTCTCTTCCCTGAAGTGTCTGTACAGGATTCCTGGTCTCCCATCGGCGAATTTCTTCCTCAAAACGGTCGAAGTAAGGCCGATCGACAATCACAAGGTCCAAGTCAGAGTCAGCTGTCATCGCGGTCCAGGTTTTGCCGGCTCTTGGGGCGATACTAAATCCAATTTGACAACTTCCTCGCAAGTAAAGGTTTCGCGGATGAACCCCGGTACGCTCTGAAATGGCATGAACGAAATCGCAATACAACTTATATTCTGCAAATGCCTTGGGTGTGACACCTCCCATAAGATAGTCATTCACCAATCGCAATGGGTTATCCTTCACCATCCCGTACAGATCTTTCGGTGTCCAGAGGATATGCCCCTGCTCATCGAACTTGAATTTCACAACTTTTTACTCCTGCATGACCACCACCAGAGGCTGATTATACATGGCATCTCCAAGGAACATCGGCTCATTGAAGCGAAGTCGAACCTGACTATGACACTGAGGGCAGTGGAACAAGTTGCTGTCAATCCGTTGGTAATTCTGACGCGACACCTCTGTATGACAGACTGGACACGCAGAAATATCGCGAAAGCCACAGTTTGGACAAATCGTCGGGAGGGTCGAACCAACCACGTTCCCGCAGTTCTGGCAACCCTGACCAACTGGCTCCCGCACTTCTTTCACTTCGACGCAACTGGTGTAACTGTTATCGTTTAACACCTTGGCCACTTGATTGAGATTTTCAGTCTTGAACTCAAAATATGCTCGCGACTGCTCATCTCGGTGCACTCCGGGTAAGAAATTCTCTGGATCAATCTCCACAGAAATATTTTCCTGCAATGCCTTACGAACTTTCGCTGCTATACGAAGCCCTTCGACTCGATCTACGTTGTCTATTACCGTAATCCTTGTACGCACGGCTTTCTCCTGTTTTTCAATAATCATCAAACGTATCGTATGCTAAAGTCGGCCTGACTTCAATTAAACTCTTCGAAAGAGTCGAAGATTTGAAATCATGACCAGAATTGACATCGAAATACCTCCGTTTTCGGCATTCATGGTTTCGCAGCTCGTTCTGGTATGGTTATACTGGAGAGCAATCCGGACTCAAGCCCATCCCGGTCAACCTGACTGACAACTGGAATATGATCCTTTGAAATCTCGTCAGAATCTCATCTTATGGATTTTTGTCTGGTCATTCTATGCCGTCATGGTCGGCGTGACATGCAGGGCAGCATGGGAGCAATACCAAAGCCTCGAGACAGGCTGGTCGTGGGATCTGGCATATTATAACCAGTGGTTCTGGGCCCTTTGTTTTGGCGATGAAACGATCAGCGTCAGGCCCATTGCAAGCTATGCCACGGAAGGGCCGTCCGTCTGGAAAATGAATTATCTGAGCCCTCTGCGATTCATGATCGTACCGATTTACAAGCTCATCCCCGGACCAACCACGTTATTATATCTTGATGTGATTGTATTCTGGCTTCTGATTCCAGCTTCGGCAAAGCTTGTCATGGATGAGTCGGGAAGCAAGGCCGCCACCTGGATGGCATTATTGCTAGTCCCACTGACTCCATTATTACGACCACTGGCGATCAATGATTTTCGCGAAATGCAAATGGCCCTGCCGTTTGCCATACTTGCCGTCAATGGATGGAGGGAACGCCACAGGGGATGGGCCTTCGCCGGGATTTTCGGGCTCTTATGCTGCCGGCAGGAATGGGCTTTTGTCGTCGCCACCCTGGCCATCATTCCGCCTAGAATGCCTGAAAGGATTGATAAAACACAACTCTGGAGGACCGCTGTGGTCATGACTGGCCTGCTCTGGTTTTGTTGCGGATTCATGATTTATTTGCGCAATACGGCCGGCAAGATGGCGCCTCAGCATTATATGAATCAGTTCGGTGGAGGGCGGCCCACACTGGTGGAAACTTTGAAAACCAGCTGGGATTTTCTGTGGATCGGCCTATCTGCCTGGGCATTCATTGCATTATTGGCGCCTCGGGTTGCATTAACGGCATTGCCGTGGGTCTGGACACTGGCGTCAGGCAAATGGGCGATCCGGTTTGTGGGTACGGAACAATGGCATCATGCACGATATTGCGTGCCATTCGTGGCGCTGGGGCTTGCAGCTGGACTGGTCGGATGGAGCCGCCTGTGGAGTGGTTTTGAAATGAAATTCGGGGCCCGACTCCGCACCATTTTCATGACCTTAATATGGTCTGTGATGTTTATTTTTCTATTGGGCGGGCAATGGAATATGACCACATTAATGAAAGGCATTCCGGGACGGGTGCCAGATGAAGATGTTCAACCGATCTGGGCGGAGATCGCCAAAGTCAAGCCTGATGATGGAGTGATTGCAGCCTATGAGCTGACAGCCCCGCTTTCAAGCCGGCGGTTTCTGTACAGTTATGTGATGGACGTGAATAAACCCAAAGGCTGGCCCAAGGAATTGCCGGTTGCGATCAACCATTTGTTTATTCGCAAAGCCATGCAGCCCCAGGAGACTTGGACATCGCAAGGTTTTAAACAGGCGTGGTCAGGTCAGGGGTATGAAGTTTGGAGCCGGTAGGAGGTGGGATTCGAGAATCGTCTGGCGACCGGATTTTTCGGAATCCTCATTCGCCGGTTTGGCTGGCGAGGAAAAGTCTCGCCTGACGATTGATCCGGCGATAGTCGCGCCAGGCCAGGCCGATCATCGGACCGAAGATCAGGGTGACTGCGATCGCACCCACATCAGGCCGGCCAAAAAGGGTGAAGATGATCAGAATGATCGATCCCATGACGCCGGGAACGATGGTGAGCATAATGGTGAGTTCGTAGAGCCGAACCAACTGCTCTTCAATGTCCATCGTGTAAGGACTTAAACGTGACAGGCGAACGCGCCATCTGGGCCAGGGGGCGGTGTCGTCGATTGGCGATGCAGGTTGTTCTTGAGTCTGATTTTCGTCGATCGTCATTCGGTCCGCCTGATCTGGCATACAGTCTTATTCATGATCTCTATACACTATCATAGTCAAAAGTTGCCAATTAATCAGGTCTCTGCCAGAGATGTGTTTAGGGATTTAGAAAAAAAAGCACCTGCAATAACAAACCCAAGGGCCAGCGCCCTGCCCGGATTTCCTAGCCGGGCTTGGCGATAGCCCCGGTTCATTTCCAGAATCGAAGAAACCGGGGGATAGATTTTAAAACCGCCGAAACTCCCTGCCTGGATTTCCTAGCCGGGCTTGGCGATAGCCCCGGTTGGGTTTCATTAGCGAAGAAACCGGAGGCTAGCGCCCTGCGGCTAGACAATACGCTCAAAATCACATCGAAACATTACGTCCGTATCTGTCGCAACAAGTTCACGGTGCTTGAGTTGCCGATGCATCGCGTGGTTTTTCGCTGCTGGTCAGAACCAGCCCTGCCAATACGCAGATCCAGCCCAGAAATAAAGCAATGGCCGCCCACAACATGCGCTTGTCGGCTGGTTTCGTAATCGCTGTGGGCGGGTTCATCAAAGGGGCTCAATCGGTATGGTGAGAGGGTGGCAAGTGCCCGATGATGAAAACACCGGGACAGACGGGCCTGATCATTCTTCGTCGAGAGTGACCCGAAATTCGTTTTCTAGCACTTGTTTGAAGTCAAAAACATCCTCAAAATCAGCCCTGCTGTCAGAGGGTGATCGCTGCATGTGGTTCTCTTCGATCATGTTATAGACAATATCGCCGATGTCGCCCGTGGTGCGTATGCCCCAATGTGTCAACACCCGATACGCCAGATATCCATATTCCTGAGTCGCATATTCGGCTGCAGCATAGCTCAGTTGCTGGCCTGAAACGTGATCCGGAGTCTCAGAAGACTTGCCTGCTCCACCTGTTGTGGATAAGGCTCCATGATACTTAATCGTAGCAACCCGAAGGGCTTGCATCACGAAACGATAGGCGTGGATCGAAAATCGCGGGTCACGGGCCAACAGTTTGGCTTGCTCTTCACGCACGGATTTCGCCTCCGGTCCGGTTTGCGAATGGTTCCAGATGGAATCCCTGGTCATGTTCGGCTACCTTTCCACACGCGTTATCAGGATGGTACATCA
>CAMCFM010000170.1 GCA_945874095.1 Candidatus Kuenenia stuttgartensis | reverse complement strand
CATCCAATTCTCAACCAAAATTCGGAGTTCATGACGCTCATGGCCAAGCCATCACCAAATTTCCTGCAAGGACTGACCGCTTGTTTTGGCTTTCCAGTCGCGGAAAATCCAACCCAGGCCATGATCGAACCGGCTTACAAGGCCATGGGCCTTGACTGGCGATACCTCACCATCGAAGTTCTTCCAGAAAATCTTGCCGAAGCCGTGAAGGGAGCCAAAGCTATGGGCTTTCGTGGCTTTAACTGTACCATTCCACACAAAGTGGAAGTGATGAAATATCTCGACGAACTCACTCCTGCCGCTGCCAAAATCGGCGCTGTCAACTGCGTTGCCATCAAGAACGGTAAGCTCTTAGGTGAAAATACCGATGGCAAGGGATTTTTGCAATCGGTGCGCGAACACCGCTCCGTGGAAGGTGCCAAAGTCGTGCTTCTCGGTGCCGGTGGAGCCGCCCGAGCGATCGCCGTGGAACTCGCATTGGCCGGTGCCAGCCATATCACCGTGGTAAATCGCTCTGTGGAACGTGGCCTGGAGCTTGAAAAACGGATTCAGGATCAAACATCCGCCAAAACAGCTTTCGTGCCCTGGCAGGGGACATTCGTGCCTGATAAATCCGTAGACCTTGTCGTAAACAGCACTTCGATCGGGCTTTTTCCTGACGTAGACGCCCGAATCGCGGTCAGCCTCGATCAGCTATCCGACGATTGTATTGTCTGTGATGTCATCCCGAACCCTCCAAAAACAAATCTCATGCGCGATGCCCAAGCTCGCGGCCTGCGTACTCTGGATGGACTCGGAATGCTTGTCAATCAAGGTGTGATCGGAATTGAACTCTGGACCGATGGACAAAGCCCCGACCCCAAGGTGATGAGAGCAAGCCTCGAAGCCATCTTCGGGGCCTGATCCCAACTCTCTTTTAAACTTTCAAACAGACTCTAACCTATTTCATCGAATGGGTTTGAGTTCGATCATTTTCAGCTCGCCCTGAGCCGTTCCGGGTGAGTTGAAAATATAGCCCTGACGAACCCCTCGGCCATAGTTCCTACCCGCATAACCACTGATGAATAAAGGTCTTGTGGGCATTTCATAACCAGACGAGATCAGTGGCCGGTTCGTCGTCCATCGGCCTGACTTTTGAGCGGCTGGATTGGGCTGAATCAAAGCGGCAGTGGGTGGGGTGGGCAAAACTGTGACCTGCGTCATCCGGCGGCTGGTCCTCCACTGACTGTTCGGATTTTGTGCCTGCGCCTGATCTGAAACGGCCAGAAATGCAAGCCCTGTCAAGACTAATGTCAAACATTTGCGATAGATCATCGGTTCAAGCCTTTTTCTGAGATGGAGATTGAGGTGGCCAAATCTTGCCACCTTTTTCGGTCCAAATTGACCGAGGAGATAAGGGATGTATCGACCGAATGATCACCTTGACCTGACCAAACCGACTGACGAGATAGAAAAAACTGGTTTCAAAGGTCGCTTTCGGAGAGTGATCTTCCTATAATGCGTTTGATCAGCAAATCTTCTGGCATGTCCAGAACTTAAACACATTGGAAGGCCCACCACATGAAACCTATCGCCATTCAGGCCAGCCTCATGGCTATTGTTTTGACGGCGAGCCTGGCACATGCTGAACATGCCAAGGTGGAGCTGACGATTGAGTCGCAAGGCAAGCAGGTGACATCGTTTGTGGATCAAACTCCGCCTGAGATCGGCAAGTCGCCGCGTCCCGTTCTGGAAGTGAAGGCCGGTGAACCGATCCGTGTTCAGTGGTTCTTTCAAAACGTCTATCCGAACAAGACTTTAAAAGATGTCGTGATGCATTTTTATGTCGCCAAATCGGAAAAAGTCGGTCAGAAAGAGTTGCCCGACACCACGGGTGATGTCGAGCTTGAAACGGCGTTCGACATGGACTTCAAGCCAGGCGCCAAAGCCGGTGCCCGGACACGCTTTGTGATCGACAAGCCAGGTGTGTACATGGTTCGTGTCGAAAGTCGGCAGACCCAAAGTGATCACGAACATTTCGCTGCCATAGACCTGGTCGTAAAATAATCATCGCCACACTGACAGAGAGAGGAAGCTCAGTTCCATGCAATTGGTCGCCATTGGTCGTACGGATGTCAAGCCTTTGAAGATTTCCCCCAGGCTCAGATCCCAGTTTGTCTATTTCGCCTGTCCTCCCGGTCAGCAGGGCATCCCCAAACTTGAAGAAGGCGAATTCTTTTTCGCACTTAAAGAGACCGAGAAATGGCAGGACGACGGAGTGATCTTTCTGGTAAGTCCGCTCGACACAGATAATATGACCGAAGTGGAACTGACCGAAGAGCAGGAAGACCTCATGGATTGGCTCGTCAATCATAAGCTGGAGCATGTGCGGCTTGTGGGTGAGTGACGCAGTTCTGCCATGATTCAGGCCACGATAAAAAACGGTTTTGAATTCGAGCCTCGCTATCGCCTTGACGTGGCGGGGCTAATTGCTTTTTAAGACATTTCATGAACATGCCATGTAACATAGTTGTGGATCGAAGAAAGTGGCTGATTCAGGTCTCCTGTTTGTTTCTTTCAGAAAAGTTGCATTTGTCGAATCATGCTCAGAACGAAACAAAGAGTCCGTTCTGGAACATCATAAAACGTCTTGACGACCCGCCCACAGGGCCATCATCAGCAGACAACTTGATGACGAACGAGGACTCGATGGCCTCTGTCGTGGATGAGATTTCAAAAGTTGTGCCCAAAGGGCAGGTCTATCTGGGTGTCGGGCCTGATCAAAATTATTCTCTCATGGCACATCTGGAGCCAAGTTATGGATTTATTCTGGATTATCGTAAGAAGAATCAATTGTTGCATCTGCTACAGAAAGCCCTGGTGGAAAATTCTGCCGACCGACATGCTTATCTGGAAAATTTCTGGGGCCGAAATTTGCCAGAATTGCCCTTGAGTTTGAACAATATTGAGAAAGAATTTAAAATTCTCGCAAAACAACCTCAGAATGAATTGCTAGTTCAATCCGCAAAAGAACTTGTCACCCAAACCATGTCAAAATGGAATATTCTGAACGACAAGGAATTCCATGAAATTGCAACCATTCAGGCTCGATTGGCAGGCCCTGGGCCTGATGCGCGATTTCTGGCGTTAAAAATGTACCCGACATTGGGATCATTGATCACCATGCCCAGCCGATCAGGCCAACCATCACACTGGCTGGCTTCAGACCGAACTTATGCGGCGATACGCAAGATGCAATTATCAGATCAGATTCTACCGATCGTAGGCGATTGGGCAGGCCCAGGGGCGATCAGGCGATTGGCAGAGCATTTGAAGATGAATCAGTTGCAAGTCGGCTGTATTTACATATCAGATGTCGAGTTTTTCCTGCTTCGGGGCGGGCTTTTTCAGAAATATCTCGAAAATCTTTCTGCTCTGCCACGGCATCCGGAGTCGAAGATCATTCGCACATCCACTCGCGAGTTGAACCATACGGAGCGTATCTCTGGCCGAAGTTCCACCACGGTTGTCCGTTCTCTATCACGATTTCTGGAATCTGCAAAGACAGGAAAGATAAAGAGTTCGGAGGATCTGTTTGACGTGTTGTGAGTTTACGGCAGATATCGCAACTCGAATTTCGCGAAGAATTTACCAGAGCTTGAACTTTAGTTGGAAATGATGGATAATTGATCAGTCTTGCCCCTGTTCTCAACACGACCAGCCTGCCGCCAACGCTCGGCCAATTCTGCCGGGCGGAGTATACCGGAATCATGAATCCAAGAAACACTCTTGCTGTGATATTGTTGATCGCTTTTCCGCTACAATTGCAAGCGGCCAAAGTCAATTTTGTTCATGATGTTCGCCCAATCTTTGAGAAATACTGTTACGACTGTCATGGATCTACGAAGCAGAAATCAGGCCTGAGACTCGACATCAAATCCGCTGCATTTAAAGGCGGAGATGGCTACGCACCGATCATCGTGCCCGGCAAGTCGGACGATAGCCCGCTGGTTCAATTCATTCGTGGCGACGACAAAGAAATGCTGATGCCGCCCAAGGGCTCCCGCCTCTCCGTAAATGAAATTGCAACTATTACGAAATGGGTGGATGAAGGGGCGATTTGGCCAGATGGTGTGGATCTGGTGAAAATTGAGGATCGCCGCGATCACTGGTCCTTCAAGCCTCTCACCCAGCCCGTTTTACCAGAAGTCCGCGATATATCCTGGCCTCGCGATCCTATCGACAGATTTATTCTGACACGTCTTGAAAAAGAAGGTCTGAAACCGGCCCTGGAAGCCGATCGTGCAACATGGATTCGACGAGTCACACTGGATTTGACCGGCCTTCCGCCAACCCCAGATCAAGTCTCCAAATTTGTCGGTGATCAACGTCCGGACGCTTATAAACTGGCTGTGGATGAACTTCTGGAATCGCCTCGATATGGAGAACGATGGGCCCAGCATTGGCTTGATGTGGTGCGATATGCGGACACGCATGGATTCGAGGTGAACACCGAGCGCCCAAATGCTTGGCCTTATCGTGATTACGTCATTCGGGCCATGAACAGGGACACGCCCGGCGACCGCTTCATTCGCGAGCAGATCATCGGCGACCAATTGGGCGAGGACGCCGCAACTGGTTTTCTGGTCACGGCTTCTGTCCTTTTACCGGGCCAGATTGGGGCCGATGAGCCTTCAAAACGGCTTGCCAGACAGGATTCGCTAGATGAAATCGTGATGAATATCGGCCAGTCGTTTATGGGCCTGAGCATTGGCTGTGCCCGCTGCCACGACCATAAATTTGATCCGATTTCTCAGCGCGAATATTATGCAATGCAGGCATTTGTGGCTGGTGTGGAATATGAGGACCGCGATATGCGGACTCCGGAAGCCAAAGCCAATCAAATGAAAGCGGAATCTTTGAAAAGGAAGGTCGTGGAGATTGATCAGCAACTGGCTCGATTTGAGCCTTTGGCAAATATCGATCCCACGCGCCGAATCACATCCCCGAAATTGAATGAAGAACTTTTCAAACCTATCAAAGCGAAATTTGTTCGGTTTGCGATTCATGACACCAATCTCCATCCAGGCCTTGGCCTGATCGAGCCTTGTATCGACGAATTCGAAATCTTTTCCGATGAGCCCACTCCGCGAAATCTAGCCTTGGCAAGTTTGGGGACGAAAGTGACGGCATCTGGTAGCCGGACTTCGGAAATTCATCGGCTGGACCACATCAACGATGGTCGATATGGGAATAGCCGGAGCTGGATGTCGGACGAGGCAGGGCGGGGCTGGGTTGTATTTGAGCTGCCTGAGGCCACTCGGATCGGCAAAATCCGTTGGAGTCGCGACCGCGATGGGGTTCTGAACGATCGCCTTCCGACCGCTTATTCGATTGAAGCCGGGCCAAAGCTCGACGAAATGCAATCGCTTGTCTCGCAGGCTCCGCTCAGGCCACAGATCAATCCCAGATCGAATTCCGACCGATTCGCAGCCGTGAAAACAAAAAAAATCCGGTTCACAATCCATTCCACGAATAATCTGGAACCGTGTATCGACGAACTGGAAGTCTTCACTCGGGAGGGCCAGAACGTGGCTCTGGCAAAGGCTGGGACAAAGGCCACATCGTCAGGCGACAATGTTGTCCCAGATCGTCATGAATTGAATCAGATCAACGATGGTCGATATGGGAATAGCCGAAGCTGGATGTCCAACGAATTTGGCAAAGGCTGGGTGGTACTGGAATTCGAGAAAGAGCAGACCATTGAACGAGTGGTATGGGGCCGCGATCGCGAAGGCGAATACGCCGACCGACTTGCGACTGATTACCGCGTAGAAGTGGCCGATGGATCAGGCCAATGGCGAAAGGTGGCGAGCTCGGCGGATCGGAATCCATTTAAGCCAGGTGGATCGCGAAATGCAAATGTTGTATTTTCGACGGCTGGCCTGCAACCGGAGGAGGCTCGCCAGGCTAATGCCCTATTATCTGAGAAAAAGCAGTTGGAACAGCAGATCAGGACTGCTACGAGTGCCCAGAAAGCATTTGCTGGTGTGTTTCGCAAGCCCGATACTATCCGGCTGCTTTCACGAGGTGATCCTGAGCAGCCGAAAGATGAAGTGGCTCCAGCACTTCTGAGCGTCTTGAGTACCTTTTCCTTACCCTTGGATTCGACAGACGAAAAGCGTAGGGAGACTTTGGCCAACTGGATTGTCAGCCCTGAGAATCCAATGACGGCTCGCGTGTTGGCCAACCGGATATGGCAGGGGCATTTTGGGACAGGTTTGGTAGACACACCAAGCGATTTTGGCAGGTCAGGCACCAAGCCAACGCATCCGGAACTGCTGGACTGGCTGGCCCGTGAATTGATCCGTTCCGGATGGTCGATCAAGCAGATGCACCGTCTGATCGTGCTCTCTGCAACTTATCGGCAAGCCTCAACGTTTCAAAGTGAAGCCGCTTTGAAAGATGCCGATGTCCGGCTTTTATGGTCGTATCCAACTCGCAGGATGGATGCGGAGACGATTCGCGATTCGATGCTTGCCGTGAGTGGACGACTGAATCTGAAGATGTATGGGCGTGGATTCGACCTTTTTGACTTGCGCGGTGGGTTGACTGGTTTCAAGCCGGTGGAATCGTTTTCAGGCGATGGTTTGAGACGGATGATTTATGCCCATAAAGTCAGGCGCGAGCGGGAGGCGGTTTTTGGAGCATTTGACTGCCCCGACGCTGGCCAGGCCACGTCCAAGCGGCGCGAATCGACCACCCCGATTCAAGCCCTGAATTTGTTCAATAGCCGCTTCACCATCGACGAATCCAAGGCCTTTGCCGAACGAGTTGTGACCGAATCGGGAAATGATCTGCAAAATCAGATTAAAAAGGCATATGAACTGGCCTTGAGCCGGAGTCCGACTGAAATGGAATTGGCAAATGCAACCCCGGTCGTACAAAAGTTTGGCTTGGCCACACTTTGCCGGGCTTTGTATAATAGCAATGAATTCCTGTTCATGCCGTGATTTGAATTTGTAGACAAGTCTCAAATATTCCTGCAGTCATGATCTCTGGAAATCACGAAAACGAACCAAATGTCTACCCACTCACGTTTCAACTCGCCATTCGGCCATCAGCTTCTGAACCGCCGCGACTTTCTCGGAAACTCCGCCACAGCCTTGGGTTCCATCGCCCTGGCAAGCCTTCTGCGCAGCGATCATCTGCTGGCCGGCACCCAGCCTTCAATTGATCCGGCGAACCCATATGCTCCACGGCCGCCTCACTTTGCGCCGAAGGCCAAAAATGTCGTGGTCATTTTCTGTGCCGGTGCGGTCAGCCAACTTGAGACATGGGACTACAAGCCGGAGCTGATCAAATTCGACGGCAAACCGCTGATCGGCGGGCCAGCCGTCACGTTTCAAGGGCCGGCCGGTGAGCTGGCCAAGCCTCAGTATAAATTTCGGCCTCGTGGTCAGACCGGTAAGATGGTTTCGGATATGATCCCTCACCTTGCCGAATTGACCGACGAATTTGCTTTCGTACATTCGCTCACCAGCAAGAGCAACACGCACGGGCCTGCCGAGAACTTTCTCTCGACTGGTTTCGCGCTTGACGGGTTCCCAAGCCTTGGTTCATGGGTGACTTACGCCCTGGGCAGCGAGAATCAGAATCTCCCCGCCTTCGTCTCTATCCCTGATCCTCGCGGAGTCCCTCAGGCTGGCTCGAACAACTGGGGCCCCGGCTTCCTGCCCGCCTCATTTCAAGGCACAACGCTCAGCACAAAAGAGCCTGTTCGGCACCTCCTCCCGCCTGGAATTGGGTATGACGCAGACGAAGCGACTCGAATCCTGCTCCAGCAGATGAATCAGACGCATCTTGACCAGCACCCCGGCGATGGGAAGCTGGCGGCCCGGATTGCCAGCTATGAACTGGCCGCCCGGATGCAGTTGAGCATTCCCCGGATCAGCGATCTTTCGACCGAACCGGCTCATATCCTAAAGCTTTATGGCGCTGACGATACCACGAATCCAATCAAAGCCGGATTTGCTCG
>CAMCFM010000169.1 GCA_945874095.1 Candidatus Kuenenia stuttgartensis | reverse complement strand
GCAAAATCGCGTGCAAATCCCCGAATCACATCGGCGTCAATCCCACACATGGGGCCCATGGCTTCGGGCGACTGGCTGGCCATTTCCACCTTCAGTTTTTCAAAACCGCTGGTGTGTTCGGCGACATAGGCTGGGTCGTATAAATCTTCAAAAATGATGGTGTGGATCATGGCCGAGAGCAGGGCCACGTCCGTGCCGGGACGAAACTGCAGGTGGCCGGTGGCGAGTCGGCTGAGCGACTGGCGGCGCGGGTCGGCAATATAAAGGCGGGCGCCTTTCTGGACAGCATTTTTAATGAACGTGGCGGCCACAGGATGATTGACAGCTGGATTGGCTCCGATGATGAAAATGACTTCCGAATTCGCCGCTTCAGAAAACGGGGCCGTGACAGACCCGGAGCCGATGCACTCGATCAGGGCCGCCACGCTCGAGGCATGGCAAAGCCGTGTACAGTGGTCTACGTTGTTCGTACCAAAGCCTGTTCTGACAAGCTTTTGGAACAGATAGGCCTCTTCATTCGAGCCTTTGGCGGATCCGAACCCGGCCATGGAGTTTGGCCCATAGACATCGCGCACGGCTCGCAGCCCAGCGGCGGCTTTTTCCAAAGCTTCAGCCCATGAGGCGGGCCGGAAGTGAGTCCAGGGGTTGGCTGGATCGACCTGGCAGTCCCACGATTTTGGAGCATCGTCGCGACGGATCAAGGGCTGGGTCAGGCGATGAGGGTGGTTGATGTAGTCGTAGCCGAAGCGACCTTTGACGCACAGACGGTTGTGATTGGCAGGCCCGTTGCGTCCATCGACGGCTACGATTTTATTGTCGAGCGTGTGATAAGTCGTCTGGCAGCCGACACCGCAGTAGGGGCAAAGGCTATCGACAGAATCGGTGGGCTCGATGATTTTCAAGCCGGTGGAATCGACCAGCGATTTTGGCATCAGTGCCCCGGTCGGGCAGGCCTGAACGCACTCGCCGCAGCCCACGCAGGTGGAAACGCCCATGGGCGACTGGATATCGAAGACGACTCGAGCATTGTGGCCGCGATGGGCGATGCCGATCACGTCGTTGACCTGCACTTCGCGGCAGGCCCGCTCGCATAGGCCGCAATGAATACAGGCGTCGAGCCCAACAGAAATAGCGGGATGTGATTGATCGAGCTTTGGTGCATGTGGGCGGCCAGGGAACCGGCTCTCGGTGACGCCCATTTTGTCAGCCCATTGCCAAAGGCTGCTTTTGGGGTCGTGCGCCGTGGCTCTGGGCGGTTGATCAGCGACGATCAGTTCCATGACCAGCGACCGGGCCGATTTGGCTCGATCCGACTGGGTCTGCACCTTCATCCCAGCTGTCGGCTTGCGGTTACATGATGGAGCCAGTACGCGTTCGCCAGTGATCTCGACCACGCAGACCCGACAGTTTCCATCAGGCCTGTAGCCATGTTCGTGACGGTAGCACAAATGCGGAAGTGCTGTTCCAAGCCGCTGTGCCACTTGCCAGATGGTTTCATCAGGGCCGGCTTCCACAGGCTGGCCATCAAGCTCAAATGCGACTTTTTCAAGGGTTTGCGGCTTGTCGGTGGTCGTACTCATCGCAAATCCTCGGGAAAATGCTTTAAAACGCTTAAAAGAGGGTTGGTTGCCGCCTGACCAAGGCCACAAATCGAAGCGTCGCGCATGACTTTGGCTAAGTCTTCCAGCAGTGGTTTATCCCATTCAGGCTGATTGAGCAAGGCAACGGCCTTTTCAGTGCCCACGCGGCAGGGAGTGCATTGGCCGCAGCTTTCGTCTTCAAAAAATCGCATCAGGTTTTGTACCACCATGCGCATGTCATCCTGATCCGAAAGCACGACAACCGCCGCCGAGCCAATAAAGCAGCCGTGCTGCTCAAGGGTGCCGAAATCGAGAGGGATGTTGTCCATGGATGCAGGCAGGATTCCGCCTGATGCTCCGCCGGGCAGATAGCCCTTGAAGGTGTGGCCTTCAGCCATTCCTCCGCAGAATTCGTCGATCAGTTCTCGCACAGATGTGCCTGCTGGTGCAAGTTTTACACCAGGATTCCTGACCCTTCCCGATACCGAATAGCTTCGCAGCCCTTTGCGACCATTTCGCCCGTGCGAGGGCAGCCATTCGGGCGGATGGTCGAGAACGAGGGGGATCCAGTAGAGAGTTTCGACGTTATGGATCAGAGTCGGACGGCCAAACAGGCCCACTTGAGTCGGAAAAGGAGGTTTCTGACGCGGATATCCCCGTTTGCCCTCGATGCTCTCGAGCATGGCCGTCTCTTCACCACAAATATAGGCTCCAGCGCCCCGGCGCATCTCCAGAAAGCCTTTGGTTATTAAACCTGACGCTTCCAGCACTGCAATTTCGCGGTTCAAAACATCGTGTAGATGCGGGTATTCATCGCGCAAATAAATATAGACCCGATCGGCCTCTACGGCATGTGCGCCGATCAGAGTGCCTTCCAGAAAGCGGTGCGGCTCAGCTTCCAGATAATGTCGATCCTTGAAAGTGCCAGGCTCGCCTTCGTCGCCGTTGACGGCCATCAGCCTTGGCCCTGGCTGATTCCTGACAAACTTCCATTTCATCGAGCTGGGGAATCCTGCTCCGCCCAGCCCTCGCAGGCCCGAGGCTTCGAGCTTGGCGATGATCTCGTCGGCTGTGATCGAGCCATCACGAAAATTCTGTAAATGCTGATAGCCACCACGGCTTTGATAGTCAGCCAGACTGGGATAATCTAGTCGGTCAGGCTGAATCTGCTGGTTTGAAATCGCGCTTTGAATGGATTCGACGGTGGCGTTTTCCAGAGCGTTTCGGCCCACAAGTGCAGCCGGAGCGGTAGCACATCGGCCGATGCAGGGGGCGCGGACAAAACGGACGTTTTCAGGCGAGGTTTTGGAGAGGTTGGCAAGGAGATCGTCTGCCCCGAAGAGGCAGCAGGTAAGGCTGTCGCAGACTCGCACAGTGAGTGCAGGCGGAGCTTGTTCGCCGTCCATGACGATGTCGAAATGGGCGTAAAAACTGGCCACTTCGAAGACTTCCACCATCGCCAGTTTCAAGAGGTGTGCCATAGCGGCCAGGTGGTGGGCTGACAGATGGCCAAATTGATCTTGAATCTTGTGGAGATACTCGATCAGGCGATCGTTCTGGAGCGACTCCTGAGCAAATAAATCGCTGATCTGCGCCAATGCGGTATCGCTCAATTCCCGGCCTTTGGGATGGGGCAGGGCATTGCGACGGCCGAAGCCGGGATTGATCAGACGCTTGGGATCAGCAGATTTCATGAGCTTTTAGTGGTCGTCAGTGGGGCTTGGTGGATCTGCCAGGAATCACGAGAGGAAGGAGGAGTTTCGTGATCCATCTCTGACGGACCGCAGCTTGAGGTACCAAAAGTTAGTATAACTGATTAGATTCGTCGGAGAATACGATTCTCCGGAAAACGTAGAATATTATGTGTTTTATGGGCGCTCTACTTCGATCATGGTTCTTTGGCCAACGGAATCATTTGGGATTTCGTAAGAATGACCATATTCAGGACAACCGCCCCGACAGCAACACATCAATCTACAATCGTCCATCCAAGTTTCCCGGCATATCGTCTTAAATTTCGACGAGGCCGCACTGCGACTGGCCAGCCAGTGGCTTCCATCAAAAACCGGTCGCTGAAATTGTCGCCATAAGCCGCACAGTTTTTGATCTCCACCTGATTCAAATCGCACCATTCCTTTGCCCAGTGCAACTTGCCGGGCCCATAACACGCAGGGCCAGGGCCTCGGGCAGACAGATAGCCGCGACGTTCCATGATCGGTGTGCTGATGATTTCTTCCGCACCGAGATAAATCCGCAAAGGTTCCAGCGAATGGCGGAGCGAGGATGAGACCAGAATAAGTCTAGCCCCAGACCGCCGAAGCGTGTCGAGATGGCTCTCCACACCCGGGTAAAGGCTGGGTTTGACATCTCTGGCAAAACAGTCGTAGCTGATCCTTTCCAGATCGATCACCGGCACGCGGCTCATGGTTTTCAAGGTCTCGTCCATGAGCTGTTCGTAATTCAGGTGCCCAAACCGGTGCTGAATTCCATACCATAAGGCTCTGCGAATGAATGAGCCTTTGATAATGCCACGGCGTTTCATCTCAAGGGCCACCAGATAAGCCGTCGTGCCCGGGTGGAGGGTTCCATCCACATCGAGAAAGAATGCTTCAGGACGCTTATCTTGATATTCAGGCCATTTCATGATTCAGGATCCGATCGCTTTCAGGATTCTCTGACTGGCAGAATGGCGTAACTCGTTTGCGGAACGCTCATCAGCGGCTTCCAGCAGGATTCGGACAATGGGCTCGGTGTTGCTGGCCCGAAGGTGGAGCCAGGTCTGGTCGTCGAGCCGAGCATGAAGGCCATCGCGAAGGTCGAGCCTGGCAGACGGGAACTCGCGAGCCAGATCGGCGGCCACGCTTTCCAGAGCCTGTTTGGCAGCACTGGCTCCGCCCGGCGGCAGGTCGATCTTGTCTTTCACCATGACCAGTTTAGGCCACGGTGATATCAGTTCCGAGAGTGTGGTTCCGGGTGCTGACTGAGCCAGTGCCTCAAGCACAAGTGCTGCACCCATCAGGCTATCTCGCACCCAGCCCACTCGTGGGTCGATCACACCTCCGTTGCCCTCACCGCCGATGATCCCACCGTTTTCGCGAATGCCTTGAACCACGTGGAATTCGCCCACAGGGGTGCGAACCACGTTTCGGCCATAGGACTTAGCGACGGAATCAAGCATCGCTGAGGTGGAGAGATTTGCGACCAATGGACCGGCAGGCCCTCCGAACTTGAGTCTCTGTGCAGCAGCGATCACCAGAGTGTATTCCTCGCCGATGAAGGTGCCGTCGCTGTCTAGCAGGGCAAGCCTGTCAGCATCTGGATCAAGGATCAATCCAAGATCAAAATCGCCGGCCCCTGACATCAATTTCGCAATCCGTGATAAATTCGCAACTGTCGGTTCCGGAGTATGGTCATAAACACCGTCAGGTTTGGTACCTATGCCCAGAACTTCGCAGCCGAGGCGTCGCAAAAGCTTCTCAAGAGTCGGCCCGCCTCCACCGTGGCAGCCATCGAGGAGAACCTTGAATCGGCGGGATGAGATCAGGTCGCTGTCTACCAGAGCACAAACGGCAGAGACGTGATCTTCGTCGGCTTGCTCGACAATTTCCAGAGAGCCAAGGTCTGCCAGACTGGCCCAACGGCTCTGATGGTTTTCAAACCGTTCGAGCATGGCTTTCCCAAGTTCGGGCGAGAGGACCATGCCTTCAGGCTGAAAGAACTTTAAGCCGTTGTACTCTTTAGGGTTGTGGCTGGCGCTGATCTGGATGCCGCCCACCGAGCCAGTGGTTCGAACGTATCGCCCCAGTGTCGGCGTAGCGATTGGTCCAACGGAAAGGACGTCGAATCCGCTGGCCATAAGCGATGCCGTGACGGCCTGCTCAAAGACATGGTGCGACAGGCGTGCATCATGACCGACCACGACCGAACCCGGGCGGTCAAGGCCAGCGGCATAAGCGGCGATGAACCGGCCGGCGACGATTGGGTCGAGGCCTTTTCCGACGAGTCCGCGAAGCCCGGAAACGCTGGCAATCAAGAGATGATCAGGGGCAGTCATCGGTCACCTTTTCTATGTCCTACTGAGATACATTGGCTATACGACTGAGCTCATGAGCGTTATTCTGAACAAAACGGGCAATTTCGCCAAGTACACTCTCAGGCAATCATGGACTGGAACCGGAATGTCCAACTTCGATCGAAACAATTCTCGCCAACCGCTCAAAAAAATCCCCATCAGGGTCAAAAGAGATCCATCGGGCGGCTGGACCTTAATCCCCCCTCACTGCGTATTTGAGCTTGAGCCAGACATGCATGATGTGGAAATGCTGCTGAAGGAGGGCGATTTTGAAGAGGCCCGCGATGCGGCCCTTTTCATTCTCGAAGAATGCCAGGACATGACGGCCGCCCACCTCATGCTGGGCAAGATTGCCGAAAAGCACATGAACGACATGACCATAGCGCAAGGTCATTATGGGTATGTCTTTGAGATGACATTGAAGTGGCTTGGCGACCTGTCCATGGCTCCGATGAATCAAGCCGAAAAGATCAATCGGACGTCTGCAGAATGTGCGGAAGGTTTGATTCGGGTGCTCGATAAAAAGGGGCAGGAGGATATGGCCGATCAGGTGGCTCGCTATCTGGATGCCTGGAAAGGACAGACTACTCCGCAGAGGCAAGCTCCGCGACCAGAGCCCGCCCAAAGGCCTGCTCCGAGATTGGCCCCTGGTCCAGATTCAGGCAACGCCCGCCCCAGACCTGCTCAAGGCCAGAGTGGGCCCTCGACTGGCGGCCCTCCCAAGCGTCGGCCGATGCTGGCGAAACCGAATCGTAACAGGCCCAAACCGACTGACTCCTGATCAGAAAAGGCTTTATGACACCTTACCACCTTGAGCTTCAGGCTCCGGCCAAGATCAATTTGTTCCTCGAAATTCTGGGCAAGCGTCCGGATGGTTACCATGACCTGGAAACGGTCATGCTCCGGACCGACTTTTGCGACCGCTTGACCTTCGACCTGCTTGATACTCCAGAAATCATTTTTACGTGTACTGATCCGAGTCTGCCGACGGACGAGAAAAATCTGGTGGTCCGGGCGGCTCGACTGTTGCAATCTGAGTTTGGGGAAAAATTTGGGTGTCGGATCCATTTGGATAAACAGATTCCGCATGGGTCAGGTCTGGGTGGAGGTTCGAGCGATGCGGCGACAACGGTTATGGGGCTGAACCAGTTATGGGGACTTGGTTTATCGCAATCAGAAATGTCAGGGTTGGGGGCGAGATTGGGGAGTGATATCCCTTTTTTTTTCTATGGGGAGGCAGGACTTTGTCATGGTCGCGGAGAAATCGTATCCGTTCTGAGCTTGACAGGTTCCTTCAATTTCGTACTTTTCTGCCCATCAGTTCATTGCGGCACAGCAGAAGTTTTCAGTCGGGTGCAGCGGATCGGATCGCCCAAGGATGTGGCGCCGGTTTTAGCGGCTCTTGAATCGGGAAACCCAAGCGACCTGGCCGCCGGGCTGTTCAATCGCCTTCAGCAGGCTACTGAATCACTCAAACCGGAATTAAAAATGGTTCCGGAATGGATGAGTCGTGTGAAGCCTGAGTTTTTAGGCGTATTGATGACGGGCAGTGGCTCAGCCTATTTTGGCCTGAGTGCGAGCCGCGCGGCTGCAGACGCCGCAGCGGTCGAGTTAACCGGGCTCGGACATGGAATCGTCCGGGTCTTGACTTGCGGACCTTGAGTTACGCTACGCGACGTAAAGGAGTACCAGCTGTGGAAATCACCGAAGTGCGGATTAAATTGATGGAGGATAACTCCGGGTCAAACGAACGTCTTCAGGCGTTTTGTTCGATCACCTTCGACGACATGTTTGTCATCCGCGACTTGAAAATCATCGAAGGCACAAAAGGCTTTTTTGTTGCCATGCCTTCCCGGAAGCTGTCGGACCGCTGTGGTCACTGTGGCACCAAGAATCATCTCAGAAGCCGATTCTGCAACCAATGTGGTAGCCGACTCGACGAAGCTCGCGCCATCCGCGATGCTGAAGGCCGCGCCAAGCTGCACGCCGACATTGCTCACCCGATTAACTCCTCCTGCCGTGAAATGCTTCAAGCCGCCGTCCTCGCGACTTATGCCGACGAATTGGAACGCTCCAAATTGCCTGGTTATGTCAGCCGATACGACGATTTTGATGACGGCGACTGGGACAATGCCATGCCAATCCCAGGCTCTTACGCCAATTATCCGGGCCAGCAGGCCCAAAATAATCCTTACGGCAGTGCTCCGTTTCGTGGATCGAATCAAGCCGGCCCTCCGCTCCGCAGAGGTCCACTTCGGCCACACACGCAACACAACCAACCTTTTGCGCCTGCCTATCGTGGCCCTCATGCTCCACGCCGTCACCCAGAAGGTGAACACGTGATCCATCAGGAAAACGAAGGCTATAACAGTCATCCATCGGATGGCTATGGCGG
>CAMCFM010000168.1 GCA_945874095.1 Candidatus Kuenenia stuttgartensis | reverse complement strand
GATTATGAGCATGCTGAAGTAGATAAGGACTGGTCTCGGATGCGAGCCGGTTGGGCGGATTTAGAGGACTGCCGGAGTGTTCTTTGGCGGACATTTTTTAACCGTTGCGTATCTATTGGGCTATGGGAATGGCTTTTGATCGAGCTTTTTGTGGGCAGGCCAACGTCAGCTTCGCTCCTGAACAATTATTATAGTGAGGTGTCCACCCTTATGTTCATAAAATCATGGATTGACTTGGATTTCCACATGTGGCCCACCATCGGATGTATCCAGGTTCACAACCTGTCCACCATTTTCCGATTTGACGACCAGTTCCGCACCACGCTTGCCCGAATTATCCACATGGTGTGCATTGATCTTACCTGCCCCATACCAAACGAATTTGCCCTTCACAGGCTCAATGCGAAGTGGTGGTCGACCAGGATCCGCCACTTCCTTCTGCCAGTGATCCGTATATCGAAGCCCTGTTGGAATGGCCTTGCCCATCACACTGACCAGAATTAGGTTCGACTTCGAGAGCGGTTCCGGAGTCGCCGAGCTTGCTACGATCACTCCAAATGCGTTCTCGAATTGCAGTCCAATCGTTCCAAACTTCGGCGCTATTTCCCCTGACTGCTCTAAGCGGCCTGCAAGTCCTATCGTATAAGGTGTTTCCAGACGAAGTGTTCCGTCAGCCGGATTCCACCCGGGAATTTCAACAACTTCCGGTAAACTGATTTTTGACTTTGATTTGCTCGCTTGTTTCAAACTGGCAGGTTTTGCAATTTCCCGTCCCCTGCGCAGTATGGATGCCACATGCGGCATCATGGCCAGCATTTGTGGCATACCAGACATGGATTCTGCCAACACGAAAATGTTACGGTCGCCCCCGGTACCGGTCGCGGATTCGCCCCAAATTTCCGGATGAACAGAGAGACCTCGCCGAATCAGTCCGTCGAAGTCCAGGATTCTTGCCGAATAGGCCCCCAGTAAAATATCTACGGCTTCTGTGGGCAAAGCCCATGCACCTTGACTCTGCGTACACCATTGGGCCATGACATACGCCATCTCTTTCTGACGTTTTGATATGGAAATGTTTCCAAATGATTTTGCAGAATCAAATATGGAACTTCGGTATTCAGGCTGAAGCCATGGGGCATAGGGCCAGTAATTGCGATCTTCGATTACGCTCAATCCAGGTGCTCCAAAAGCCTCATTCCATTCCGAGTCTCTTCGCCAATGCCCAACACCTGCAATCGGCGTTTTCAGGCCAATTGTTTTTAATTCGGCTGCCCATGCGGAGGCACGCTGTTTCTCAACTTCGATATGGAATTTTGATTTTGTTGGCACCTTAAGCTGTTTTTGAAGATCAATTAAAACCTGATTCTGTTGGGCGGTAAGAGAGGTTGCCGCACTTCCAAAATCCATCATCGAGACCTCACCCATCTGCGTCACCCAGGCCAGATGTTCGTCCTGAAGCATGGTTTTGCCATCGTCTGAAATGGGCTCAGTGAGAATGGCTTTTGAAAGGGCGGTGATTCGTGTTGTCAGTTCTGGATCGAAAACCGCTGCCGGGCCACCTCCAAAAGGCAATTTACGAACATCCTTAATACCATCGCCTTCGCGGAATCGTCGGTGGGCATGCATTTCCATCGAATAATAAATGCCCCGTTTCGACAATTCGTTCTGGAAATTGGCCATTCTCGCCCATGAAATCGGGTCAAGACCTACCGTGTCTTCGGGTACGTCATCAATCAGGCTTCTCCCAGGCCCTGATGCAATATCGAGATCGCCAAACCGTACCACATTCACTCCCAATTTATGCAAACGTTCCGCAATCCCTGCGGCCTTCTGCTCTTCAGGAAATCCTGCCGTTGCCAGAAGGGACACTCCCCAAAGCCTCACCTGTTGTTCTTGGCTATCAATAAAATGACCGTCTTTTACTTTTAACTGACCTTTGGGAACCGTCAGGCCCCAACTGGTCGTATCCAGCACAGAACCTGATTCAATCGATTCAAAACCTTGATATTCAGGCCACTGATCTGCATCACCTGCTAGCATGACTGTTCGCGGAGTCCACTCCGCAGTTTTTGGGTCGTCTGTATTTGTCACCTCTACCTGATCAAATATCAGACTACCTGCAACGTCAATTTTTTCGAGTTGCAAAACCGCACCCACCGCACCGGACGGAACTCCAACTGTCGCTTCACGTTTTGTCCAACTGAAACTTCCACTAAACCGAATCATACCCTGAGACTCACGGTTTGTTAGGGCCCGGCCTCGCTCATCGACAAAATAAATGCTCGCCAGTGCTCCACCATTTGCCTTTAAACTCTGGCCCCGTGCCATCATTGAGACAGTCAGCTTCTGCAAATCGGTTACATTTCTGCCCAATCCCACCAGAGTTCTGCCCATCCCACGCCCAAGTTCCATTGCTGTAGGGGACTTATATCCTTCTGAAACTCGTTTGGCAGAGCCTTCAATCGCCCAGCTGTCCGGCTTCCAGTCGCCGTTCAAAAAGTCGTGGTTCGGCACCAGGTTCGTCACAGGCCCCGAATCCCTCGGAATCAGCTCCAATTCCATTTGATCAATTTCAAACTGGCCCGTGGCGCCCATCAATCCAACCGTCATAATGCAATCCACTGTAGAAGGCTGGACAGGCATGATTTTTGAGATGTAAAACCAGCGGTTTTCACCCACGGTCACATCATTAAAAGGCCCGAGGGTGCTGCGGCATGAGGTAAGCAGGCGGGAGTCGAGAAAGTCGACAAGAATACTGGGATCCTCGCCTTGATGCTCACCTGCAATAATCTCTTTGACACGCACCCATGCACCAAGTCTTAAAGCCTTGTATTTCTGTCCATCTACACCAAATCCCTGACTGATGCGTGCTGGCCTGCCAGGCTTGTCGTTCACAAGTCTTAAACAATATTGACCACTGTGGCCCGGGCTCACCAGCAGGGCATCGCGGTCGTTATACCAACCATCAGGCTTCTTGTCGGCTGGATCTACGTCAATTTCGAAATCGTCAACCGGCTTTGGTGGACGCCGTCTCACCAAACCCTGATCGCTGTTCGTAACCTCAGATTTTGGTGATTCCTGAGCGGTCGTAACGCGACTGGACCCAATCATGGAAACGATCAGGGTGATCAGCAGCCAACTGAAATGCAATCTGTGACTGATCCGCACCATCATTCTCACCATTTTCAGTTTGATTTAGGGGCATTCAGATCTTTGGGCTTGAGCGTTTCCTTGCCCACCTCAGCCGCCGCCTCTCGCTGTGCCCGACCAGTCATCGGCACGAAGAGAGTCGGGCGAATGGCTTTCCCTTCGGTCAGCTTTCCGCCCTTTTTAAACATGATATAAACCGATTGCTTATAACGGTCGCCCAGCGGAATCACGATCCGTCCGCCTTCTTTGAGCTGATCCACAAGCGGTTGAGGCACCTTCTCAGGCGCACAAGTAACGATCACCGCATCAAATGGAGCAGCATCAGGCCAACCTTCATAACCATCTCCAGCACGACTTTTGACGTTGTCATAACCCAGCTTTTTCAGGACTTTTGCAGCACCTTCCGCCAATGGTTTATGGATCTCAACCGAATAGACTTCCTTCACAAGCCGCGATAAAATCGCCGCCTGATAGCCTGACCCTGTCCCAACTTCATAAACCTTGTCCGTCGGCTTCGGATCCAAAGCCTCTGTCATGAACGCCACATCATATGGGGGCGTAATTGTCTGGCCTTCACCAATCGGAATCGACTCGTCCTCATACGCCAGATGACGAACCTCGATCCGAATAAATTCGTGGCGTGGAACAGTTCCGAACGCATCCAGCACCCTCTGGTTTTTGATGCCCCGTTCTTTCAAATGGCGCTGAACCATCTTGGCCCGGGCCGCCGCTGTTCGGTCGCCGGATTTCTTGTCAGCCGCCGCTGGCTTCGCTTGCCGAGCCATCGTTTGGACACGGTTTACCAGAACAAATCCTGCTGTCAGACTCAGCCATTTTCGTCGAATCATCGCTTCTCAAACCTCCCTCAATTTCCGGGTCGTCTACTCATATTCACTTATTGTCGCGAAATTTCTGATCAAGGCAACATCGAAATTTATTGGATTCCAAACTATTCAACCAAAATTGACTGGATCATCTCTCACGCACCTGCGCATAATAAAAATTCGCAATGTGATATGGAAAGTCTCTCTGGATCCATCAACAACATGCTCCACCGATTTCTGTTGATCGCCTGCCTGCTCTCGGTCACCTCTCATGCGTCGCTCTCCGCTGACGATCGCAGCGAGACTGCAACAGATATCACTGTCGAGGGACGAGTTCTGGCGATACCTGAAATCTTTGGGAAAAAGTCGATTAAGGCCGATTTGGGACCTGTTGAGAATCAAATGGCGATTCTCACCTCTACTGGCCGGGTTCTGCCACTGCTGAGTGACGACGGTGGGCGAATCTTTTTTCTCGATAAGGCGATGCGCAATCTCCCAGCCCGGCTCAAGCTCAAAACCAGCCCTGACTTGCCTTACTCACAAGTGATTCATGTCGAGATTGAACATGAGGGCCGATGGCGAATCCCTCAATACTATTGCGATGTCTGTACAATTGCCGTAAGATATCCGCAAATCTGCCTTTGCTGCCAAGGTCCTATGGAGTTTCGGTTTAAGCCCGAACGATGAAATTTTCGCGTGAAAGGACCACTCGATTGAACCGACTCGCCAGGTATCTCAATTTCTTGAGCGTTAAACTCTGGCCGACAGGGCTTTTATTGGTTCTAATTTCTGGCCTGTTTCAAACTCAGGTCAAATCCGACTCGTGGGATCGTATCATAAAAGCCGGTGAAATTCAGTTTGGCACCGACATGGAAGGGGGGGCGCCGTATTTTATTCCGAACCCACTCAAATCCGACTTGCCGAGCGGTTTTGAAGCGGAATTCTTGAGAGCGATCGGCGACAGGATCCATGCCAAACCCGTGCTTCGTCAAGGCCAGTGGGACCAATTGCCACAATTGCTGTTGAGAGGCGATGTCGATTTTATCTGTAACGGATTTGAGCTGAAGCCAGTTCTCTTGCAGCGTTTCAGGGCGACAAGACCCTATTTTCGCTATCGGCTTGCATTAATGCTACCGATAAACTCAGGTATTTCAAATTTCCAACAACTACTGGACCAGTCCAAAACAGGTCCAAAACTCCGAGTGGGAGTGCTTGTAAATTCCGCAGCCGACGACTTTCTCGTTAAAAATGCAGGCGATCGTATCACATTGGTCCGATTTGATGGTGCCACAGACGCTATGTTGGCCACCCGCAATGGTCAGGTTGATGCAACGCTTCAGGACGAACCGGCAGCCACTTATTATGCAGCTCGCCCTGAATTTCAATCAAAACTAAAGATTGCATCAGAACGAATGGGGGCTGGCTGGTATGTCATTTATCTGCGAAAAGACGACGAAAAGCTTGCTCAAGAGCTGGATCAGGCGATTGCTGCCATGGTCAAAGATGGGTCGCTTAAAACAATTTACGAAAAATACAACCTGTGGCATGAAGAACAGGAATTACTTGCAAATCCAGATGCATGGCATGCAGATTCCAGTGCCGAGATGCCTCAGGATCAGGTCAGCGACGGTGCGAAACGTCGAGGGTTTGCACGATTGCTACTAAAAGCGGCTACGATGACCGTTTTCCTTTCCGTGGTTTCCATGCCATTGGCCATGCTGATCGGACTTTTGGTCGCCCTTGGCCGACTTTATGGGCCACGACTGATTCAGCCGTTTCTAGCCATTTATGTGGAATTCCTCCGGGGAACTCCATTAATGCTGCAGCTCTTCTTTATCTATTTCATTACGCCTGAATTGCTTGGATTCGGATTGCCAGCTCTTTTGGCGTCGATCATCGGTCTGGCATTGAATTACTCTGCCTATGAATCAGAAATCTACAGGGCAGGGCTTCAAGCGATCCCCGAAGGTCAAATGGAAGCGGCACTTGCACTTGGAATGACCCGGCGTCAGGCCTTATACCGAATTATCATTCCACAGGCGACACGGATTGTCATTCCACCTGTCACAAACGATTTTATCGCTTTATTTAAAGATACGTCCGTATGCTCGGTCATTACGATCGTGGAATTGACAAAACAATATTCCATTCTTGCCAATAGCACCTTAAAAGTGCTTGAATTTGGACTCGCTACCAGCTTTCTATATCTAGCCATGAGCTGGCCTCTCTCATGGTTCGCGCGCTATTATGAGCGACGTCTGGAGTCAGAAAATGAAAATTGAAACTGGCGTGCCTCATCTCTCAAATCCAATCATGAAATCCATCAGTATCAGGATGAAGGGTTGATGATCAAAGCGACTAAAATACAGAAATCGTTTGGCAAGACTCAGGTTCTCAATGGGATTTCCATGAACGTGGAAGCCGGCGAAACTGTCGTTATGATTGGACCTTCGGGTTGTGGTAAAACGACATTTCTGAGATGCCTGAACGGGCTTGAGACGATCGACTCAGGTTCAGTTCAAGTGGGTGATCTGCAAATGCAGTCAGGCGTGAATCCATCGCCCCTGACATTGAAGCTGTTGCGAATCCGGTTAGGAATGGTATTTCAGCAGTTTCAGCTTTTTCCACATTTTACAGTCCTCCAAAACATTATGGAGGCTCCAAGGCATGTCAATTTCATGGCTCGGCACGAAGCTCAGGAACTTGCCATGGAATTACTCAAAAAAATGAATCTGGAAGATAAGGCAAAATCTAAGCCTCGAGAACTTTCGGGTGGCCAACAACAGAGAGTGGCCATCGCCCGGGCTCTGGCAATGAAGCCTCAGGCATTGCTGTTCGATGAGCCTACAAGTGCACTCGACCCGCGAATGACTGGTGAAATTGGCAGCTTGATTCGTGATCTGGCTCGTGATGGACTCTCCATTCTGGTCGTCACTCATGATATGGGCTTTGCCCGCCGTGTTGCAGACAGGGTTTGCGTCTTTGATAAAGGTGCCATCGCAGAAGAGGGAGAGCCAGAATCTGTTTTTAAAAATCCACAAAGCAACGCACTGAAAGATTTGCTTACGGAAACTCGATATTAATTGATTCTATGCTCAGGCTTGCCCCTTTGTTGAGTGAAAAGTAAGTCTGGATCAAAGATTTAGCTCCATAGACAGAATAATTTGAGATGCACTGTTGCTTCGATTTCGCTCGTCGAGTCTCCCGGCATCCCAATCGGAACTTTGGATAGATTTGAGATTGGGTTTTTAAAAAACGACGACTCTCCCCTTTCGATTCGGACTCGCATCCTTTATGATGATTCAATCAACTAGGGATAAAACCGAATGGTATGTGACGGATCCTGATCCGTGGCCAGTTACTCGGTGTTTTATCCCCCTGCCATCATTCGTCCCAAATCACCTGGTGATCAAAATTCCATGAAACGACACCGTAAGTCGCCTCAGGCCATATGGTTGGGCATAGCATGCCTCATAGGCCTGTGTTTTAGCAGTAATACGTTGGCTCAACTACCTTTACCTCCAGATCTGGAGCGGCCACGAGATGGCGATATGATCGCCTGGATTGGCGACACATTCGTCGAGCGCGAGCCCGCTTACGGATATCTCGAAACCTGGCTGACGACCCGGTTCCCAAACCGCAATTTCACGATGCGAAATCTGGGCTGGTCGGCAGACACAGTCCGATGCGAATCTCGCGGACGTTTTGGGTCGCCCAAAGATGGATTTGAGCACTTGATGAACACCATGGCGGTGGTCAAGCCTTCGATCGTGGTGATTCAATATGGCACCAACGACAGTCAGGCTGGCGAGGCTGGGCTGAGTCAGTTCCTGACTGATTATAAATTTATGATCGCCGAGATTCGCAAGCGCTTCAACCCGCGCCGGATCATACTTTCGACGCCTGTTCCGCCGCTTTCGCTGAATTCACCTAAATCCAGCCCTCAGCGCAAGAAAGAACTAGCGGTTTACACGGAAGCCATTATAAATCTGGCGAAAGAATCGCAGGCAGATGTGCTTGATTTTTCCGGACTGGTACAAAAGTTATCAAAGCCTGATCTGGCAGGCAAAAACTCGATTTCCGATAATGGGATTAATTTCTCAAACCTCGGTTATTGGCAATTGGTCAATCAGGCCGATAAGCAGA
>CAMCFM010000167.1 GCA_945874095.1 Candidatus Kuenenia stuttgartensis | reverse complement strand
GCGAGCCCGCTCACATTGTCACAAGTGCTGGATGTGGAACGATCCTGGAACGAGGCGGTCGTCCGCCAGTCAGGCCGGTTCATCGACCGGCTCTGTCGCGAAGAAACGCCTGTGATCCCGCTTTGGCAGGTGCCCCACCGATTCGCCTGGCGAAAAAGCCTGACGGGCTTAAAGCCTGGCATCGATATGCTTTATCAGAATATCTACAGCTGGTCCATTGCATCTGAGGTGAAATCAAAAACACCATGAGAAAGTATCACTGGTTCCAATCCTTTCTGCTGGCTTTACATTTGGCATGTTTTTCCACCTTGACCATGGCCCAGACGACTGCTGATCCGAAACAGTCCACGTCCGCCCAAATACCGGCACCGGAATCATCAAAACCATCGGTTCCAGAGAAGGCTTCCAAGCCGGCTGAATCTAATGATATCTCTCTGGAGCGTCAGGCTTATCGTATCGAGATCCGATTCTCAGTCGCCGAAAATGTTGCTCTTGATTCATCGACTGCCAACCAGTGCCTGATTGATCTGAAATCGTTGTCCGAGCGGGTCGTTGGCCAGCCTTGGAAATTGCAGACACGCTGGGCTGAAGGGGAAACATGGGACGCCGATTTTGACCTTTGGCAGCAATGGCCGGAGCCGATCGAATATGACCGGAAAACACGATTCCCATTCGATAAAATCTGGTTGATCAGGGCCCGGCCAGGCAGCGACACCACAAGCCTTGAACTGATCGGTCGTGAGTTTGATTATCGAACAGGCATTCTCGGGCCTGTCAGACGCCGTTCAGCGAGCTTGAACGACCTTCCCAGAGGTATGCTTCTATTGAGTAAAGATATTTTTCGTCCGCTGGCCGATGTCATAGGAAACGAAGGTGGGCAAGTGCGTTTGCGCGTTCAGGGCAGTGGACTTAAGTCAGCCAGCCCGGAGGGAGCGACAGTCAGGCCTGGGCAATATTTTCAATTGGTCAGGCTTTTCTATGAGCGTTCAGGCAAGTTCATCGCCAGTTCGATTGAGCCGTGGACATATTTGAAGGCCGCCACACCAGACGATTCGGGAGTTTCCTGCCAGATCATCAGTAGTTTTCGCGACCCGGTTGGTCGTAAATACAAGCAAACCAATAAACTTGTCGCGCTGGCCTATAATCCGTCCGATACCGCCACGCAACTCCAGTTCAGCCAATTGATTCAGAGCAACGGAGCGTCTGTCAAACACCCTGTTGCCGGCTACAAAGTCGAGATTCACCGATGGCCTGATGGAGAGGTGGCCAGCACTCATCTGACGGATCGGGAAGGCAAATTAACCATTGATCCGCCCGTGGGGCTCGAGTTTTTCGGTGTCAGGCTCGTAGGCGGCTCGATCGAGCCCTTGCTGGATGTTCCGATTCTGGCTGGCGATCAAGTCCCGGCCATTCTGGCAGATACGAAGCCCTCTGCCGTGGAATTTGAACAGAAATTGATCGCGTTTCGTGACGAAATTCTCGATGGAATCGCACGTCGCCTGATCATCGAGGCCCGCGCTGCGGATCGTACAAAGGCAGAAGACTGGGACAGCGTTGATGGCCTGCTTCGGGCGTGGAAAACCACCCCTCAAGGTTCAGCTTACTCCTCCAGGATCTCTGAATGGAAAGTTTCGGCCCAGAAGCGTCAGATTCAGGAGAAAAAGGCGATATACACGCAAGCCGCCCAAGCACTTACAGCCGAAATTGAAGCATTGGCTTCGCGTTATGAGGGTCAGGAAATCGAGATTTTCGAGGAGTCCCTCCAAAAGCGGTCTAGCTCCCCTTATCTTCGTGAACTGTCTGATCGTGAGCCGGGAAAGGCGAAACCAAAATCGACGTCAACTGAAAAAGCGGCACCAAAATCAAAATGATCAGCCGTTTTGAAGAAATATTCTTTTTGGGCATGAATGGCTGACTGAGATGCTCATTTCAAAGCGTTTGATGATGTAAAGCCAGTGTTCTGGCTGGCGAAAAAACCAACAAATGCCGAAACTAGGTCGGTGGGCACTTGATTCGCTGTTTGGGCTTGATCAATATAGAGCCGCAGCTATCATCCCTCATCACAACCGATACGACCAAATCTTGAACGCATGTTGAGTCGGTGGTCGTTTTCGATTCTCATGTGAACCCGTGGGGAACACTCCCAATGCGAGACAACGCTTCCAGTTCTAATTCAGGTAACCGCCGCGATTTCCTTCGTGGCTCAGGTGTCGCTGCGGCGACAGCCGTCTTCACCCAGACCGCCCAGGTCGGTATGGATGAAGCTGCTGCCGAAGCTTTGGCAGCACAGGGAGTCGCCGTTCAAAGCGGCTCCATGAAGATCACTCTTCAAGTCAATGGCCAGTCGATGGTCTCCGAAGTGGAGCCTCGCAGCACACTTTTGGACGTACTTCGCCACCGGCTCGACGTCACAGGCCCGAAACGCGTGTGCGATCGTTCGAGCTGTGGTGCTTGCACCATTTTGCTGAACGGCCAGTCGATTTACAGCTGTACCACTCTGGCTGTCGCAGCTCAGGGCAAAGAAATTCGTACACTGGAATCGTTTGACACAGGTCCGAAAAGTGTGGCCCATGCGTTCCATCAAAACGATGGTCTGATGTGCGGCTATTGCACTCCAGGTTTCGTGACAGCCTGTCAGGCTTTGCTGGAAAAGAATCCCAACCCGACTTTGGAAGAAGTTAAAAAAGGGCTGGACGGAAATATTTGTCGCTGTGGAACTTATGTTGGAGTTGTCCAGGCCGCTCTGGATGCTGCCAAGGCCATCAAAGTCTAAGATTACGGGAAAGGAGCAAACAATATGGCTGCGAACTCTTGGCCCGAACAGACCAAGCTCATCAATACACGGATCCCTCGACTGGATGGGATTGCAAAAGCCTCAGGCAAGGCAAAGTATCCTTCCGACGAGCGTCCGGAAGGCACTCTATTTGGAGTGATTCTTTACAGTCCACACCCTCACGCCAAAATCAAGTCGATCGATACCACCGTTGCCGAGAAAATGGCCGGTGTTAAAGCGATTGAAGTGATTGCTGGCCCTGGCAAGTTTGTAAGATATCATGGCGACGACATTGCGATTGTCGCTGCTGAATCCGAAGAACAAGCCCTCGATGCTGTTCGGGCAATCAAAGTTGATTATGAACTGCTGCCGCACGCTGCCACCGAAGAACAGGCGATGGCGAAGAACGCCCCTGAGGTGGTTCGCGGTGGAAATGTTCGAAAAGGCCGAGCACAGACGACGGGTAAGCCCGACGAAGCCTTGCAAAAGGCTGATGCTGTGATCGAGGCCGCTTATTCTGTTCCAGTTGTGACCCACGTCTGCCTGGAAACGCACGGATTGACCGCCCGCTGGGACGACAAAAATCACATCACCGCTTGGGCCAGCACCCAGGCTGTCACCGCAACTGCCAATGAACTGGCGGAATCCAACGAGATTCCTGTGAGTAATGTCACAGTCCTGACAGAAGTCATGGGCGGTGGATTTGGTTCCAAGTTCGGCGCCGACATCTGGGGCACCACCGCGGCACGACTCTCCAAGAAGGTTGGTGGTCGTCCAGTCAAGATTTTCCTCGACCGGATTCAGGAACACTTGGCCGGTGGTAACCGCCCTTCTGCCTCGGCCAAGATCAAACTTGCCGGGAATAAGGACGGCAAGATCACAGGCATGATCGCCGAAACCCACGGCACCGGCGGAGTGGCTCGGGGAGCCCAGTTCCCATTGCCTTATGTCTATAGCATTCCAAACTTTAAGCGAGAGCATTCTGATGTTTTCGTGAATGGAGGGAATGCCCGTGCCATGCGTGCTCCGGGTCACCCGGAAGGCTGTATCATCATGGAATCTGCGATTGATGATCTGGCTGCCAAGCTGGGCATCGATCCTCTCGAGATTCGAAAAGCGAATCTGGCCCCTGGCGATTTCCGAACGAAGATTTATCTCGACGAAATCGCAATTGGAGCAGACCTGATTGGCTGGAAGCAAAATTACAAGCCACGCGGTACCCAAAAGGGGATCATTAGGCGCGGCTTTGGTTTGGCTCTTCACCAATGGGGTGGCGGTGGTGCAAACGATAAGCAGGTCAGCTGTACGATCTCTTCCGATGGTACCATTGAACTGAAATCAGCCACTCAGGATATCGGAACCGGCATTCGAACTGTTCTGGCGATCATCGCAGCCGAAGTTTTCGGTCTGAAGCCGACGGATATCAAGTCCAACATCGGTAACAGCACATTCCCTCCAGGTCAGTCGTCAGGTGGTTCCACAACCACACCTTCGATGAGCCCTCCGTGCTATAACGCCTGTCTGGAAGCTCGCGACGAACTCTTTAAGAAGATCGCTCCGGGCCTGCGAGGCACTCCCCCTGTCACGGATCTCTCTTTGGCTGACGGCCAACTGCTGGTCAAAGGCCAACCGGTCATGAGCTTCAAGGATGCATGCCGCAAGATTGGGATGAATCCGATTTCCACATTGGGCAAGTCCTCACCGGGCCTGGCTTCAAATGGGGTCGGCGGAGTTCAGTTTGTGGATGTGACCGTGGACATGGAAACCGGCGTGGTCAAGCTCAATAAGATTGTCGCCGTTCAGGATTCTGGCTTGATCATCGACAAGATGACATGGGAAAGCCAAGTTTATGGCGGTGTGATTGGCGGTTTGAACTACGGGATGTTTGAAGAGCGGGTGGTGGATCCAATCTCAGGCAGGATGTTGAATCCTGATATGGAGCTCTATCAACTGGCTGGGGCTTCAGATATTCCAGAGATTATCGTTCATGCCTACGAACCACCTGAACAAAAGCAGCGTGGGGTGATCGGGATTGGCGAGCCTCCGACCATCGGCACGGCTGCTGCGATTGGGAATGCTGTTTCAAACGCCATTGGTGTGCGGGTGACGCACTGGCCCATGACCCCTATGAATGTTTTAAATGCTCTGGCAGCTCAAGAAGGGAAGGCCTGATCAATCATGAAAGCCTTTGAATACGTCGGCGCAACGTCCGTCGATCAGGCCGTGAAGGCCCTCACTCCCGGCTCCTCCGCTATGGCTGGTGGAACCGATCTGATGAACCGGATGAAGGATTATGTGACCAGTCCTGATCGCGTTGTTTATCTGAACGACGTCAAGGAACTGGCCGGTATATCTGGCGACCCCACATCCGGAGTCACCATTCTGGCTGGAACGCGTCTGGCAGACATCCTGGCCAGCGAGTCCATCAAGAAATCGTATTCGGCACTTTGGCAAACCACCAGCGATGTGGGCACCCCCCAGATTCGCAACATGGCCAGTGTAGGCGGGAATCTCATGCAGCATCCTCGCTGCTGGTATTACCGTTCCGGATTTGGCCTGCTGCCTAAGTCTGCCGATGGCAAACACATGCTGAGGGAAGGCGATAACCGTTACGCTTCGATCTTCATGACCGATGGCGATGCGCTTTATGCCCACCCTTCCAGCCTGGCCATCCCCTTGATCGCGCTCGGTGCCAAGGCCACTCTGATTGGCCCTGAAGGCGAGCGAACCATTGATGTGGCGGATCTTTACAAGATCCCAGTGTCCAATACGGACACTCTCTTTACCGCCAAGCCTGGTGAGATTCTCAAGAGCATTTCCTTGCCTGCTTCGACTGGCAAGAACGGCTCATTCGAGGCCCGTCACAAGCAGGCTCATGACTGGCCTCTGGTCATGGCATCAGCCAGCCTCACCTTTACAGGTGACACCGTTTCAGACGCCCGCGTGGCTGTCTATGGCGTTGCTCCTCTCCCATGGCGTTCAAAGGCGGCTGAGGAAGCCATCAAGGGCAAACCTGTGACAGTGGAAACAGCCCGGGCTGCTGCTGCCGCCGCTGCTGAAGGGGCCAAGCCTCTGACAATGAATGCATATAAGGTGGCCATGCTCAAGACTGTCATCACACGAACCCTGTGTGTGACAGTGGGTAATCGGTACTGGGAGGCCTGATCAGATCATGACTCATCCAGATCAAAATCCATCGAACCCTGAATCTCCGGAAAATCCTCCGGAGGCTCTTCAAGGCCCAATGTGTCGCCATTTGCGATCAAAAGGCATGTATGTGTACACCGATGGTGTGGACATGGGCTTTGATCACGATTATGACAATACGATTTACTGGTGCCTGAAGACCATGAAATCGTTCGGACCAGATGATGAAATGGTTGAAAAAGCGGCCTGCTGTTCTTCAGATCGTGCTTGCTACCAAGAGATCTAAGAGCATCACCACCCGTTAGAGGCTCGTTTTATTTTAACAAATAAAGGGCTGTGGATTCGTCCACAGCCCTCTTTCAATATTTATTTCCTCGCTCAGAAACGTCTTGCTGTAGGCACGGTCCCCTGACCGGGCGGGTTTTTACTTCTTGAGTTGATACGTATGTAACATCCTACTTGAAAATGGTTTGCGTCGTTTTGAAAATCAAAGCCAAAGCACGCCATGTCAGGGGAAATGGCCTAAATAACATGTTGTTTGTTTGAACATTATGAATCGCCGTTGGGCTTCGCCTCAAATCTCAGACTCAAACTCCAGATTTCAGAATGGGAGGGGTGTAATCAGTTCTTTAATTTCAGAGCAGATGCAAAAGTCTGTTCAGACCAAGCTCGAATAAACGGGTGGTTTGCGACCACTCGGGCTGGATCATTTAAATCGCTGGCAATTCTGGCTGATGCGCGTGCAAGTTGCATCAATTGTTGCTGATTCATGACATCGGATTCTGCAAGTGCGAGCCAGAAATAGCTCATGGCACTTAAATTTGTGACCAGATCGCCCACCATTGGCCCTAGAGTACGTTCGAACCAGACCCTGACAGCACTTTGGATTCGCGATTCCGTCAAGGGTTCTGACCGCCTCTGAAACTCCGTCGCCAGTTCCACGGCAAGCTCATCGGGCCTGAACCAATGAGGAACGGCCTGACAAATCAATTCCGCATCTTTTTTCAATGCCTCAGCGGATGTATTCAAGGGGTTTTTATCCACCAAAATCTCGGTCCACGATTCCCAGATGGCTTCATCCTCAGTGGTCCATGTCAGAATTTCATGACGCAGATAACCAGCAGTCCAAGCGGATGGAGATGGTTGAAAGTCTGGATTCCAGCCCGATTCCAATAGTCCACCGAGCCAATATTTCACCAGCGTCAAATGCGTGCAGACAAGCCTTGGCAGAGCAAGTTCAGGGATAAAATCCGGGGCGTCAGATGCAACTTCCATACGTTCAAAAAGTCGCATCCCTCTGTTCCATGAGCCTCCAACAATAAATCGGTTTGCCGTTTCACCGGCTGTTTCAAGCCCTGCACCGAACTGTCCTGATCCGGTCAGATCTGTCACCCACCCCGACAATTGCAAATTCTTAAGCTCTGATAAGTCACTTGTTGATTCCATATTTTTGAGGATTTTTGAACCTGGAGCGTATGCCAGCCAGTTCAGAATCTTTGATTGAATTGCTGAGCCTGACTGGCTTTGAATCTCGTCAATGAATTCAGACTGTTCGTAATCCGAGAAGTCTGAAAAGTTTTCAAGGATTTGGATGGCGGTCTCAGGCTCCGATTGCAATTGAGCAAGGATCGGACTTTGCTGATCCAGCTCCTGTAATTTCCGATCCTCAGCCCACTCCTCTGCCAGTTCTCGACATCGCCCCCTCTCTGGCAAATGATTCACGACTTGTAGCAGGGCGATACCAGCCATGAGGTGAGCTGTTCCCAGGTCAATTCTTGATTGGATAGCGTCGATCAGTGATGCCCAGAGTTGAGGACTTTCACTGCCCAGTAAGCCAGCTAGCTGGACGGCTCCAATCCAGGCAGCTTGAGGGCCATGACTGAGCAGATCGCAGACAGCTTCGACCAATTCCGGAATCGGAACTTTCGATATCAGTAGATCGAGGCATTCGTCCGCAGAATCGTCGCCTGATTCCACAGCAAGCAGGTAATCCGTCAGTGGATGGAGGTCGTTCTGTTCTGAAGCGTTCAAAGTCATTCCCAGCGAATTCGCGAAGCGTGTTGGAGTTATCTTCTTTAGATCATCATTTATTTGGCGGATTTCGTAAACACCTGATTGAGACATCAATAGTCCCAACGCCCCAAAATGAGACATTCAATTCGCAATACCCTGAGGGGCCGATGCATCTTAACTTTATCACTCATTCGTGTTGGATAGTTTTGCTCTCTTGGACTGATCTTGACA
>CAMCFM010000166.1 GCA_945874095.1 Candidatus Kuenenia stuttgartensis | reverse complement strand
AGCAAGCTCTAATTGATGGTTTATAAATATAATATCGTAATGACAGGGCGTTATTGGAATCCCGGAATCCATGAATTATGCAATTTGATATTGATAAACGACCACTTGTATGGATAAGTTTAGGTTCAATACGAATCGATGTCAGCTGCAAAATACGTCCCTACGAATCGACCTTTTCATGTCAACCGTTCCATCCGCTCAAGCCATAAAAGATCACCAAACCAAGCCTTCCGTCGATGGTCGTCTCTGGGTATTCCTCGCCGGTGTCCTTTGGAGTCTCGCCGGCGTATGGACCAAATCTCTGCCCGACAGCGGCACGACCATCGCCATCTGGAGAGGTCTTTTCGCGGGTCTGGCATTGGCTCCGTTTGCCATCGGCCGTGGCCCAAAAAAGATTACCGCGAGGTATCTCTGGATTGCAATCGCTTTTGCAACCATGGTGGGCCTTTACATTGCGGCAATCAAGGCCACTACAGCAGCCAACGCGATTTTTCTCCAATGCTCTGCCACAGCATGGGTTGTGCCTATCGGCTGGATGTTTCTGAACGAAAAGCCCGATCGCCGAACTCTTTGGGGAGTCGGCCTGGCCATGTTCGGCATCGCATGGATTATTGCACCTGAACTGCTCGTTGTTGACAGCAGTCACCTAGTCGGTATGGCGATGGGCCTGGCCA
This sequence comes from Candidatus Kuenenia stuttgartensis, assembly GCA_945874095.1. GTDB lineage: Bacteria > Planctomycetota > Planctomycetia > Isosphaerales > Isosphaeraceae > QWQI01. The sequence goes on along the minus strand of CAMCFM010000166.1, from coordinate 7,496 downwards.
GCGGTGTGGCTTATGCATGTGTCGTGGTGGGTCTGAGATCGTGCCGGGCCGACGATTCCATCTGGCTCTCTGTATGGAATAATATGGCAGGTTCGCTGATCCTCGCCGCTGTGATTGCATTAACAGGCGAAAGTATTCTCCCTTACCGATCGAGCATTCCCGGGCTGGCGGTTTTTGGATTTTTACAGATGGCGTTACCCTACACCTTTTTCGCCAGAGGTTTACGCACCACCACGCCTGCTCAGGCCACTCTGATCGCTCTGGTTGAACCGATATTAAATCCGATCTGGGTCTGGCTTCTGCATGGCGAAAGGCCTCATAATGCAACCATTATCGGAGGGATTTTCATGATTATCGGGGTCGTGGTTGCAAATGTGAAAAGTAAGACAGATTCTTAACAAACAGGCCCGGCGAAGAGTTCACCGGGCCAGATTTTGAAAGCTCTGATCAATCGATTGGTCGCGAGCCTCTCGGCATGCCTGTGGACGTGGCGGTGGACAGCACCCGTACGGTCAGATCGCCGGTTACACGCACCTGGCAACTCAGGCGGCGGTTGGCGGGCCAGTCGGCCTCACGACCGATTCGCTCTTGCTCCAGCTCGCCAATTGGGCCGGCATCGCCTTCAAGAATCTCCACCCGACAGGTGGTACACCGCGAATTTCCGCCACATCGGTGCAAGATATCGCAGCCACAATCGTCGATGGCCAGAACCAGCTTGGTCCCTTCGGCAACTTCCTTGAACGTTCCGTCTTCAAGCGTAATTTTTGGCATGGTTTTGGATGCTCCTCTAGATCTGGAGATTTAGGATTCAGTGGGTTCAAGCTTCTAACGTCTCTTATTTATAGGCCAGCCGTCAAGCCTTCTTCGACTTGTGTAGTGGGTGGATTGAGGCACAAACCTCCATGAATTCTAATCACTTCCAGGATCTCAGACTCAGTCAGGTTTGCCCATTGATCTTCAGATTTTAACATTTGCAAATAAACCGGTTCATCCATATCCAAATGAAATTTTGTCCAGCTAGAGGCTTCGATATTCCGCCTGACTTCAGCCATCCACTGCTGTTGACGAAAAAGCCTCCATCGGCCTACCGGATCGTGAACCAGAACGGAGCGAACCATCGATTTATCAATCTCCTGAAATTTTCAGCAATTTCCGGACACCGCAAGCAGCCACGACTCGTTATCATATGTGATCGCACCATAAATCGCCACTCATTGCCCAGATCTGGGAAATAAAGATGTCGGAACCGTCACAAAATAAAGGCCCGATTCTGGTGCGTCATGAAGGCCACACGCCTCGGGAAAAAAGTGCCTGTGGGTGGAGGGAGAGGCTCATCAGCCGCGAAGATATCGCCATCTCGCCTGCCGCATGGGCACATGCCGTGGATATTGACGGCGCAAGGCCTCATTACCACAAGCGTTCCACCGAATTGTATTATGTGCTGGATGGAGACGGCACGGTCACTGTGGATGGGGTCGTACATGCTGTCTCTACAGGGTCTCTGGTGCATATTCCGCCGTTTGTGGTGCATTCCGCTTTGGGCCGGATGAGGGTGCTGGTGGTGGGGATTCCCGATATTGCCGACGACGATTATTTTGAGGCCTGACTCGCGGAAAAACGTTGCCGATCGGCGGCTTCAACGCTATAAGGAAAGGGCTTTGTGATAGACACACAACCCATGCCGGACCCACCTTTACCAGGAGCAACCCATGAGAACCCTAATAGCCGCCATGATTCTAACCACTCTTGCAGCCACATCTTCTGTCTCTGCCGACGACAAGGCCGGCAAGGTTTTTGAGATGCGGACCTACTACGCACCTCCAGGCAAAATGACCGAACTTCACGCCCGATTCCGCGACCACACCTGCGAACTTTTCAAAAAGCACGGTATGGAACTGGTCGGTTTCTGGGAGCCTGTTGACGAAAAATCAGGCAAGGGCGAAAAGATGGTCTATATTCTGGCATACCCGAGCCGCGAAGCTGCAACAGCCTCGTGGAAGGCTTTCATGGCTGATCCTGCCTGGAAAAAAGCCCACTCCGAAAGCGAGAAGAACGGCAAGCTGGTCTCCAAAGTCGAAAGCGTATTCCTGAATTCGCTCGACTACAGCCCAATCAAGTAAAACCTGATACCGAAAAAAGAGCCGACATTCATGGACATCCCAGTCGATCTCGAAACCATCCGGGCCGCAGCCACCCGAATCGCGCCTTATGCCGTGCGAACACCGGTTCTGACGAGCCATTCGCTCGATAAAGCCAGTGGGGCGAGCGTTTTTCTGAAATGTGAAAACTTTCAGAAAATCGGTGCGTTTAAATTTCGAGGGGCCATGAATGCCGTCCTTTTACTCGACGAATCGCAGAAAAAACGTGGGGTCATCACCCACAGTTCAGGCAACCACGGCCAGGCTCTGGCCAAGGCTGGTCAGATGATGGGCGTACCCGTGTGCGTGGTCATGCCCAGCACGGCTCCGGCTGTTAAACGCAGGGCTACGGAAGACTTCGGAGCGATGGTCGAACTTTGCGAACCGACTCAGCAGGCCCGCGAATCGACTGTTCAGCGATTGATCGATCAGCATGGCTATGAAATGGTGCATCCATTCAACGACTGGCGCGTGATTGCAGGGCAGGGCACAGCCGCCTTGGAATTGATGGAACAAGTTGCTCTGCTTGATGTTGTGATCACTCCAATTGGCGGAGGAGGCCTGGCTAGCGGCACGGCAATCGCTGTGAAAAGCCTTTCGCCCGGCACCCGCGTGATCGGAGTGGAACCCGCCCGGGCCGACGATGCGATGCGTTCCATGATTTCCGGCAAAATTGAATCCTCCGGCGACCCGAAAACCATGGCCGACGGCCTTCGTACAAGCCTTGGCGATAAAACCTTCGCCGTGATTCAAAAACATGTCGATGAAATTGTCACTGCCACGGAAGAAGAAATGCTGGCTGCACTGAGATTTGTCTGGGAGCGATTTAAAATCATCATCGAGCCTTCCTGCGCTGTGCCTGTGGCCCCGGTTCTGCACCGGAATCTTGAACTGACCGGCAAGCGTGTGGGAATTATCATTACCGGTGGAAATGTCGATTTAGACGCCTATTTTGATGCTCTAAAAGCAAAGTTTATCGAAAGCTGAATCTTATGCCATTCACTCAGAGAAGCCTTGTTGTGTCAGGAAATATAGTCTACACCAAATCCAAAACCTCGAGCTGTTTCATTTGAGAAATACACGTAAAAGAATTGGGGATGCATTGCATTTGAACGATCCTGACCAGCACCAGACACCAAGTTTCAATCAAGAGATCATTTCTACCTTTAAACTGGCTCTGCCAGTCGTGCTGGGCGAAATCGGCTGGATGGCCATGGGCGTGGCCGATACGATCCTCGTCTCTGACTTGGGGCCAGCTGCAATCGGTGCTTCAGGGATCGGCGGAAGTGTCTATTTCACGTTCGCTGTTTTCGGGATGGGGCTATTTCTGGGGCTCGACACACTCGTATCGCAATCGCATGGAGCTGGCAAACACGACGAATCGCGTCAGTGGCTTCGGACAGGCGTATTTCTGGCACTTTTACTCACTCCATTTCTGACCATTTTATTTGCAGTGGTATTGCAGACGGTCGATTACTGGGGCCTCACGCCGGAAGTTCTTCCCATGGCTCGCAGCTATATGAAAGTGGTGCTCTGGAGCACCGGCCCTTTACTCGTTTATTCGGCCCTGAGACGCTATCTGCAATCCATCGGGCGTGTCAGGCCTGTGATGATTGTATTATTGTCGGCGAACTTATTGAATATTGCATTTAATTGGATACTGGTTTATGGTCACCTTGGCTCACCCGCTTTTGGAGTTTCAGGATCGGCTGCGGCAACCGTGATCTCACGAATTTATCTGGCCGCTGGGCTGGCATGGATCGTCTGGTCCATCGATCCAACAATATTTCCATCAAAATGGTATCGCTCGATATTTAAAAACGATTTGGTGAAACTTGTCCGGTTGGGTTTTCCGGCGGCGTCTCAAATCACCATGGAGGTCGGTATTTTCAGCCTTGCCAGTACGCTGATCGGACGCATGGCACCGGTTTCTCTGGCAGCTCACCAGATTGTATTAAATATCACAAGCCTCACATTCATGATCCCGCTCGGAATTGCATCCGCCGCAGCCGTGCGTGTTGGTCATGCCGTGGGTGCGAAAAAACTGACATCAGCCGCCCGTGCCGGATGGGCAGCCATTGCATTAACAAACGTGGTCATGATCAGCCTGGCAGCCTCATTTGTACTGATTCCGGCAACGCTGGTCGATTTATTCACGGCTGACCATGAAATTATCCGGCAAGGCGTAAGGCTGCTGGCGATTGCGGCCATTTTTCAAATCTTTGACGGACTTCAAGCCGTCACCACTGGCTCTCTGCGAGGGCTTGGTGATACGCGCACGCCTGCCATTTGCAATCTGGTGGCTCACTGGCTGATCGGTTTGCCTGTGGGCGTTTATCTTGCATTTGAAATGCAAATGGAAGTACGTGGAATCTGGGTTGGATTATCGACGGGCCTGATCGTCACTGGCATCGTTCTGCTGATCGTCTGGTTCCGCAAATCTCGCCAGAACCAGACTTTTCAGGCATAACATCAGGCGATCAGATCTTTCATCACCGTGCCATGCACATCGGTCAGACGGAAGTCTCGGCCGGCATAGCGATAGGTGAATTTCTCGTGATCGAAACCGAGCAAATGCAATAATGTGGCGTGAAGGTCGTGCACGTGCACCACTTTCTCGACGGACTGGAACCCGAAATCGTCGGTCGCCCCATGGGCGTATCCCTTGCGGATCCCTCCACCGGCCACCCACATCGTAAATCCGTGGTTATTATGGTCCCGGCCATTCATCTTGCCGGCGTTGGCGCCCGGAGTTGGCAGTTCCACAACCGGTGTCCGGCCGAATTCGCCGCCCCAAACCACCAGAGTATCTTCAAGCATTCCCCGCTGCTTCAAGTCGATAATCAAGGCAGCCAGCCCCTGATCGCACTCGCCAGCCAGCTTGCGGTGGCCGACTTCAATGTCGTCGTGGTTGTCCCACGGTTGACCTTCGCCGTGCCAGACCTGAATGTAACGCACTCCACGCTCCAGCAGGCGTCTGGCGGTCAGATACTGACGGGCCTGTGTCCCTGGCCCATACAGTTCTTGAATGTGCTTGGGCTCGCGGGTGGTATCAAAGGCATCAGCGGCTTCTGTCTGCATCCGAAATGCGAGTTCAAACGACTGGATACGCGACTCCAGAGCCGCTTCATTCGCCCTTCGTTCCGCATGGTCGGCATTAAAGGCTCGCAATAGTTCAAGCTGGCGGGCCTGCTGCTTCGATGAATTGCTTTTATTACGAATATTCGCGATCAGCTTTTCAATCGCTGTATTCTTGGTATCGACATATGTTCCCTGATAGATGCCTGGAAGGAAGGCGGACTGCCAGTTCTGGCTCTCCTGAATCGGGTAACCGTTCGGGCACATGACCACAAATCCCGGCAGATTCTGATTCTCAGTCCCCAGACCATAAAGCAGCCATGAACCCATGCTGGGGCGGGGCAGGCGGGCTTCTCCGCAGTTCATTAAGAGCAGGGAAGGCTCGTGGTTCGGCACGTCGGCCTTCATGGACCGGATTACGCAGAGCTCGTCGGCACATTTTTCGCCGAGCGTTTTAAACAGTTCGCTGATCTCAAGCCCGCTCTGGCCATATTTCGACCATTTGAACGGCGACCCAAGTGCAGCACCTGTCCGGCGTTCCGTTGGCAGATTGGTCATTGGCAAGGGTTTGCCGTGATACTTCTGGAGCTGCTCTTTGCGATCAAAAGTGTCCACATGGCTGGGCCCTCCGTTGGCGAAGATATGAATCATTCGCTTGGCCTTGGGCGCAAAGTGGGGCGACTTCGGCGAGAGCGGGTTCACGCCTGACGACAACAAAGGATTGCCGCCGGTGGGCAGTCCGGGCAGGCCGGTTTGGTTCGAGCTCGAATCGGCGGCCAGCAGGCCTTGTTCGTCGAACATCATCCCAAGGGCCAGAGAGCCCAGGCCCATGCCGGTTCGGTTGAGCCATTGGCGACGTGTCAGGGCCAGGTCGGCAGGGTCGATATCGTGGTTGTACATGGACATGATCTGGTTCCTCACTCAATCGACATATAGGAATGAATTGGCCTGAAACATCGCCTGAGCCAGCCGGGCGGCGGCATTCATCGGCACAAAACCAGCCTTGTCACCAAAATCTTCAGCAGCGTTCCAGCCCATCCCGGCGGAATCGGAACGACGAATGATCGGGGCCCATCCGAATCCGTCAAACGAGTGGTCACCAGCCGGCCCACAGTCGGCCACGAAGTCGATGGTTTCGCCTGCTTCCACCTGCAATCCATCACGATTGAAATCGGCTTTACCGTTCTTCACCGTCATCTTGCCCAGAACGCCTTGGCGACTGCTCACGACCCAGCCTCTCAATCCCTCGCCTTTATCGGATGCGTGTGTGAGCGGTGCCTCAATCACGATCGTCATCGATTCAGGGGCTGTCCAGCGGCGAATGGCGCCCGTTTTGACCGTTGGGCCGACGTGTCCACCCTGTGGAGTGAGGTGGTTGAATGAGCCGATCGGATGCGGCAAAGTGTCGCCAAACTGCCAGGCTGTTCCGATATATTTCGGATATTTCAAAAAGTTCGTCACACGGCTTGTGGGTTCGTCCACCGATCCGAACCCATACGACCAGACAGGTTTAGGCTCTTCAGAGCCGCGTCCGGCCTCATCGTTCAAAAATCTCAAAGCCGCCGCTTTTTCCGAGACCGTCAAAGGCCTGCCCCAGGCCACTTCCGCCATCTGCGAAACGGCCGCTTCAGGCTGATTCTTAAGCGTTTCCGCAAAACGATCGGCGAAACGTTTGGATTCTTCCTGAACGAACGGATGGTTCATGAAATAAAGGGCCTGTTGGGGCACGGTGGTGACGAACCGCTTGGGACTTGAGGAGTCCGGCCCGGCGAAGTCGAAGGTGCGGAAGAAGGTGTCAAGATTCTGACGCTCAATCTGTGCGTAAACGGTTCGCTTGCCTGGGTATGGAGGAACCGTTACATCCACGCTGGGGCCATAAACCGAAGGGTCAAGCCGGCCAGAAACGGCCAGGATCGAATCGCGCATCGGCTCCATTTCCAGGCGTTTACGATTGGCTTTATGCACCAGCCGATTTTCAGGATCTTTGGATAATGCGTCGGCCCGGGGCGCTGAACTCTGGCGGTAGGTGTGCGACATGGCAATACGTTTGACGAGCGACTTGGTGTGCCAGGCATCGTCGTGGGTCAGCGAATAAGCGAGGTAATCCAGCAGCTCTGGGTGAGATGGGGGATCACTTCGTGTACCGAAATCGGAAGGCGATTCGACGAGAGGCTTGCCGATCAGGTACATCCAGACCCGGTTCGCCCAAACTCTGGGCGTCAGTGGATTGTCGGATGAGGCGATGGCCTGAGCCATTTCCAACCTCCCGCTCCCGTCTTT
>CAMCFM010000165.1 GCA_945874095.1 Candidatus Kuenenia stuttgartensis | reverse complement strand
TTCAAAATCCGGTTCATGCCGGCGAGAAGACGATTATTGCTCATCGTGGGGCCAGCGGATACGTTCCTGAACATACCCTTGAAGCTGTGGCCATGGCCCATGCCTTTGGGGCCGATTTTATCGAGCAGGACGTGGTTTTGAGCAAGGATCATGTCCCTGTCGTGCTTCACGATATCGACCTCGAACCTGTGACAGATGTTGCCACGAAATTTCCCATTCGCAAACGAGCCGATGGCAAATACTATGCAATCGACTTCACTCTGGCAGAATTAAAGTCGTTAAATGTTCATGAGCGGGTTGATCCAAAATCAGGCAAATCGTTTTTAACCAATCGCTTTCCTGCAAAGAGCGGTCAGTTTCAGATCCCAACCCTCGAAGAAGAATTGCAACTGATTCAAGGCATGAATCATTCGAGACAGAAGTCGATCGGAATCTATCCTGAAATCAAGTCTCCTGGATTTCACAGAAATGCAGGCGTGAATATTTCCAAAATCGTGCTCGAAGTGCTTAAGAAATATGGATATTCCACCAAGCAGGATCTTTGTATTGTCCAATGTTTTGACTGGTCTGAACTGAAGCAGATCCGCAAGCTGGGCTATCAGGGACGACTGGTTTTCTTGATGGGTGGACGCCGAATGAAACTTGATGAAACCTCAGAGCCAGTCGACTTTAATGAAACCACCATGCGGGAAATCGCAAAAGTCGCTGACGGAATCGGCCCAGCATTGCAATTGGTCGCGGATCAGAAATACAAGCCCACAAATCTGGTTGCAGATGCTCACAAAGCCGGCCTGATTGTCCATCCATACACCATTCGTACGGATATGAAACGGCCTGGCGATACCAACCCCGCCAACATGTTTAAAGTCATTCTGGACGACGCAGGTGCCGATGGTGTTTTCACCGATCAGCCCGACGCTGGTGTGAACTGGAAAAACAGTCGCACGAAATGATTTGATTCAACACATGATCCAAGCCACATTCGTCCATAAACCGTTGGATTATTGTGGCTTCTGGATCTGATCAAAATAGTCCCGGACATTCTTTTGCAATTTCCGGGGAATTCTTTGCTGAGTCAATGCATCAGCCGCAGCCTCGGTCACAGCCTGCTGCACATCTCCGCCTTCAATAATACTTCGGCCTTTGGTTTGTTCACCCGGCTGACCAAAGCCCTTAAGCTGGTATTTACCTTTGCCAAGCTCGGCTTTCACGCGGGTTTCATAAGATGATGTTTTATCCGGAGCCTCAGGCCGATCGCCTTGCCCACGGCCTCGGTTGAGTCCGTTTCCGTTCGGTATGTCGCCCATCATATCACCCAAAGAATTACCCTGGGCCATGGCATCTCCCAATTGATTGGATTTTCCATCCTGCGACATCCCATCCTTGGCCTCCTGCAAGTCCGCCAGAGCCTCGTCAAGCTGCTTCATGTCCGACATCTGTTGGGCCATCTGTTGCAACTGTTCCTGCGCCTGTTTCAAGCTCTCTCCAGCCTTTTGCATATTGCCTTCCTGCATAGACTGCTGGGCCTGTTGCATTTGCTTGGCTAAATCCTGCATCTGCTTCATATTGGAGGCCTGCTGATTCAGCTTGGCCATTTCTTCCTGAAATTGCTGCTTGGTCAGACCTCCATTTTTGAGGGCCTCTTCAAGCTGCTTTTTCTTTTCATCCTGATTCGCCATTTTATCAAGCTGTTTGGCCATATCACCAAGTTGCTGTTGCAACTGCTTCTTTTCCTGGTCCGTCAACTTGCCGTTCTGAGCCTTCTCCGCAAGCGATTTCAACTCATTCGCAGCTTCCTCAAATTTGCCCTTCGCCAGATCTTTGGTAAATTCGTCGGCAGGACCATCGCTTGCCATGGATTTCATCTGCTGCAATTGCGACGCCATTTTTTCGGTGGAACCAAGTTGCTTCTGACGTTCTTTTACAGCGTCTGAAAGCTGGTTTAATGCAGCCAGTGCTTCCGATTTTTCGGCCGGTGGAGACTTTGCCAGATCTTCCGCAGCTTTCTGCAATTCTGCCATCAGTTCGGCTGTCGGAGCCGAAACCTTTTCCGCTTGAGCCTTGCGCTGACCGGCGATTTTCTTTGCCAATAAATCAGTCTTTTTCGAGACAGCCTCATCAACAGATTTGGCTGAAACTCCGGACTTTGCCTGAGACCCGACATAAGCCGGCGCCAGGATCACCAAGCCTGCGACTGAAAGTGGTATCAGAGGCATCCACGAACGTCGGGGCCGCTTTAATCCCAGCCCTGCGGCCAGATCGATCGATTCAACAGCCTGATCCGTTTCAGCCTTAAGGCACTGACCAGCAGGAGTTTGAGCCAGTTCGTCCGACAGGTTCACCACGCTGCTGAGTCGATCTTTCAAGCCAAATGCCGAATCGACCATCGTCGCGGTACGGAGTTTATCTGGACGCCTTAATATTGCAACCAGTCCAGCCATCAAAATCCCGCAAATGGCTGCCATGGCAAGCAAAGTGCCGGCTACGACGGTGATCCCAACTGGGCGAATTTTGGTGAATCCAATTGCAATGGCCGCCATCGCAAATGCCACTGTCATGCACCAGACAAGGTGGTTCAGCCAGGATTGACCCACGATACGGAGTCGGGCTTTTTTCAGGATTCTGTCCATCGGATTCATGGTCACCGCTCCTGATTCGAAGGTCAATCCAGCCTCATTTTTTCCACCTGATTCGCCAGAATTGGCAAACCACATATTGATTAAGCTTTTGAAGCGGCGTAGACGTGGTCGGCAGCAGCCACGGCAGCACCTTCAGACTTCACGGCACCGAGGTCTCGAAGACTTGTTTCCAAGGCTCCCAGAACCAGCCTGACATTTTCAGGGCAGGAACCGTGGCCCATCAGGCCGATCCGCCAGGCCTTGCCTTTGACTGGGCCCAGGCCCCCACCGATTTCAATTCCCCATTCGCTGAGCAGGCGGCGGCGGACAGTCATGTCGTCCACTCCGTCGGGGATGTTCACGCAATTCAGCTGAGGCAAACGGAAGCCTTCCTGAGTGAAATACGACATCCCAAGGGCTTCAATTCCGGCTGCCAGAGCCTTATGGTTCAGCATGTGGCGGGCATGACGTGCCTCAAGTCCTTCTTCCAGAACGATTCCAAGTGCTTCATACAAAGCATAGTTCATGCTGATTGGAGCTGTATGGTGGTAGAACCGGTCAGAACCCCAGTATTTTTCGATCATGGTCAGGTCGAGGTACCAGCTCTGGACCTTCGTCTTTCTGGCCCTGATTTTCGCCATGGCACGCTCGCCGAACGAGGCAGGGGCCAGGCCAGGTGGGCATGACAAGCACTTTTGGGTGCCTGAATAAACGGCGTCGATATCCCATCCGTCAATTTCAACAGGCACGCCTGCCAGACTCGTCACGGTGTCGATTGCAATCAATGCACCATTTTCGTGAGCAATCCGAGCGATTTCTTCGACAGGCTGCCAGGCTCCCGTGGATGTTTCCGCATGCACGATACCGACCATCACCGGGTGGTGCGCTTTAATTGCGGCTTCCACTTCTTCTGGCGTAAAGACTTGTCCATACGGACGATCAATCCGAATCACGTCGGCTCCGGCACGTCCTGCGACATCGCACATGCGCTCGCCAAAAACACCGTTGACGCAGACCAGCATTTTATCGCCAGGCTCGATCAAGTTCACAATTACAGCTTCCATGCCGGCTGAACCCGTACCTGAGACGGCCAGTGTGAGCTTGTTTTGAGTTTTAAAGACATCGCGCAGACGATTCTGAGTCTCGTCCATGATTTTGACAAATTCAGGGTCGAGGTGCCCGTAAAGTGGCAGGCTCATGGCCGAAAGAACTCGCGGAGCCACTGGGCTCGGGCCAGGGCCCATCAGAACGCGGTCTTGAACTGTCAACGGGGCATAGGTCTTTGATTGGCTCATGTCTTCGTTTTTTTCAGGCTGGCAGGTGTTGAGGAAATGGGAGGTTGAAATCTGCGATTCCATCAGGGCTGAATATCGAGAGTCAGCGCAAGGGAGTGATTTTAACTGACTCGAGGGCTAGCGGATAGGTGGAAATGATTTGGGCGTGATGAATTCTGTTGAATTCTCTCTCAATTACAACCCCTTGTCAAACTCTTTCACGATCTTGCTGACCGCCTTGAAATGAGTATGCTCAGCTGTTGCAATCCATTCAAACAGAAGGGCTTCCGTCGTAGTCGGTATCACGCCTGCCTGGGTCAGCCTATGCATGGCGGTGTCGTGATCCAACCGATTTCGGGCTGAAACGGCATCCACAGGCATCACCACCGTCACGCCCATCTCCAGCAGATCAAGCGCGGTTTGGGCCAGGCAAACATGGGTTTCGATCCCCACAAGAATGGTGGCAAAGTCAGGGTTGATCCATTCACGGACGGCATCAGGGTCGATCGCACTAAAGGTCATTTTAGGAACAGGTTCGCTGGTTAAAAGGCTGGCGATGGGTTCAATCGTCTGCCCCAATCCTTTGGGGTATTGGACAGTAGCCAGAGTGGGGATGTCCAGAAGCTGGGCGATTTTTAGGATGCGAATGGTGTTGGCCAGAACGAGTTCCTTGCCGTCGATCCCTGGAACGAGCCGTTCCTGAAGGTCGACGACCAGAATCTGTACCTGATTTGCCACAAGCCGTTTTACAGGAAGCATGGAAAGATCTGTCTCAATAGATGGTGATGCGTGTTCTTGAAGCGAATGCATGATTCAAAAACGAGCAAAGATGAGGTGACTCTAGTTTAAGTTTTCCGGGGATCTGTTACTATAGTTCATACTGTGCGAAAACGAATCAGAAGTCGACGAATGAATCATGAGAGCGGCTGGTATGGCTTTACGTCAACCAACCTGCAAATCGAGAAAGACGGGCGGTCGAGGATGATCACGGCTGACGAAATCATCGGATCACTCTCAGAAGGCATCGCCGTGGTGGATGTCGAAGAGCGGGTCCTATGGTGCAACCCAGCTTTCCGAAGGTTGGTGGAGCAGGGGCTTGAGCCGATCGGCTCGAAATTCTTCCGACTCTTCGGAGCCCCGGAAATTATTGAGCGCGATGATTGCCCGATGCAAGCCGCTCTCAGAACCGGTAACCCCGAAGTCTGCGTACTTCGTGTGGAAGCCAACAAATATCTGGGAATGACCGCCACTCCGGTGCGTGATGAAAACGAAGTGGTATCAAGGCTGATCGTTCTGTTAAGCGATGTGACGAACGAGATTCAGCAGGAACAAAAGTTAAAAGCGATTTACGAAGCCGGCGAAAAGCTCTCGGATTTATCCGCTCAGGATATCCAGGAAATGGGGCTTGAGGAACGCACGGATTTACTCAAATACAATATCATCCGGGACCTCAAAGAACTCCTCGGGGTCAGGAATGTCGAAATCAGGCTGGTGGAATCGGGCACTGACATGCTCGTACCGTTGCTCTCCGAGGGCATGACCGTCGACGCTGAAAACCGGAAGCTCCACGTTTCCGAGACAGGGCAGGGCGTGACTGGCCACGTGGCCGCCACTGGAAAGAGCTATCTTTGCCGCGACACGCGTAAGGATTCGCTCTATCTGGAAGGTGCCGCCAACGCCTTAAGCTCTTACACCATTCCACTTATCGATCAAAGCCAACTGCTTGGGACATTGAATGTCGAGTCGGATTCGATCGACGCTTTCTCAGTCAGCGACCGACAGTTTCTCGACGTATACGCTCAGAATCTGGCCCAGGCTCTGCATACTCTCGACCTCCTCCAAGCCGAAACTTCGCGGGCATATCACGAAAGTGTCGACAAAATCTGGAGGTCGGTGGCCTTGCCGGTGGACGAAATCCTGAGCGACGCCACATTCGTTCTGGACCGATATGTAGGCCACGACGACGACATTATCCGTCGCCTTCGCCACTTGATTGTCAGAGCCAGAGACATTCGCACGAAGATTAAAGAGGTCGAAGCCGTAGCACCCACGCCGACCCGAATTCAGGCGGATCGGCCACCTCCTCCACTGCTGGACATGCGGATTCTGTTCGTAGATTCCGATGAAGCCACCCGCCGGGCCGCCCACCACTTGCTGGGCCAGTGGGGCGCCACAGTGGAAACCGCACGTGACGGTTCTGAAGCTCTGGCGCTAGCCAGAGGCTCAAATTACAACCTCGCCATCAGCGATATTTTCCTGCCCGACATGAACGGATACGAAATCTTCATGGACTTGAGGGCCATCCAGTCCAACCTGCCAATCATCCTCATGACCGGCTTTGCATACGACCAGAAACACTCGATTGTCAAAGCCCGAAACGAAGGCATGAGCACCGTACTTTATAAGCCATTCCGCGCCGATCGCATTCTCGACGCCGTACAAAAAGGCCTTGGCCGCATCCCAAGCGATGTTCCGCCAGAGAAAAAACCACCGAAGTGATCGCCACGCGGCACTTTATCGGCTCTTTTCTAGCCGGCCTTGGCGCTAGCCCCGGTTCGATTATCAAAACCAAACAACGCTAGCCCAATCTTGCTAGCCGGGCTTGGCGCTAGCCCCGGTTCGATTATCAAAACCAAATGGCTAGAAAAACCAAACCAAATCCAACCGGGGCTAGCGCAAAGACAGGCTAGATAAAACCAAACCAAATCCAACCTAACCGGAGCTAACGCCCCCCAAACAACAATACCCGACTCCGTCAAATCCGTCACATCCCATATTTTCTGCAAAGTCGGCCCGTTTTATCAGTCGATGATTCTACTATCATGTTGGCAACGAATCACCGGGCCTTACAGACTGTTTTGATTGCAACCGCTTTTATGACAAGCGGATGTATCACCACATTGACTGAACTGAAGCACGAAGCACCTCAGGTCAAGCCTGCCGTCGTTCCAGCCAAAACAGACACTTCCATAACTCGCACGCAGTTGGAGGCGGTCGCTCTGCCTCCGGAATCCTCGACATCAATCCATCTGCCTCCATCAAACGCAAGTCCATCAAAGACTTTAGAAGAGCTGATCGGATTGGCACTTGCCCAGAATCCGATGGTTCAGGCGGCTCGGTTGAATGTCGAAAGTCTTGGACATCGCATCGTACAGGCCCGGTCGCTGGACGATCCCGTAATCTCAAACTCAATCTTTCCGATCCCCTCCGTCGCCCCTCAATATTCCTTGATGGGGTATATGCCTTACGACTTCCTGATCGCACAGCAATTCCCCTGGTCAGGCACTTTGCGACGACGCGGAATGGTGGCTGAGAAGGATGTCAGAATCGCTCTCGAAGAGCTTTCTGCTACAGAACTTGACACCGTAGCTGACCTCAAAAAAACTTACGCCGATTTACAATATATCAAACGTGCGTCAGCCATTCTGGATCAAAACAAAAAGCTCGCAAAAGACTTCCTGACATTGGCCCAGGAACGTTACAGAACCGGCACTGCAGCCCAGTCGGACGTGATTCGTGCCGAGATCAGCATCTCCGAAATCGATCGCGAACATGCGACCTTAAGTGGAGAGTCTGAATCTGCTCTGGCAGAACTGGCCCGAATTCTGGGCGAGCCCGGTAGCGCAGATCACTTGATCTCCATGACCACACAAGACTTGCAGATCGAGCAGGTGGAGATTCCAGACGCTTTGGAACAGCTCTACGAAATTGCTGTTCAAGCCCGTCCCGACCTAAGCGGCCGACTCGCGGCAATCGAACGAGACCAAATCGCAGAAGAATTGGCGGCCCTGCGCGGAAAGCCCAACGTCTCACTCGGCTTTATTTTTCAGAGTATGCAAAAGACAAACGCCATTCAGCCCCAAACCGCCATGGGCGTACCCAATATCGGCTTGTTTGTGGGTTTCAATCTGCCAGTGTATCGAGCCAAGATTGCCGCCGGTGTGGCTGAAGCACAGGCCAGAACTGCTGCAGACAGAGCACTTTATGAAGCCGAGAAAAACCAGTCCCGGCGCGACATTCGCACACTTCACAACTCTGTCAAAGTTCAGCGACAAGTCCTGAATCTGATTCAGGATACGAACCTGCCCAACACTCGCAGGATTCTCGAATCCGTCGAATCCGACTATCGGTCCGGCAAGGCAGGTACAGACGTTCTTTCCATGCTCTCCGCATCGCGCGATGTTTTGGCTGTAGAGCTTCAGATTGCTCAGGTTGAAACCGAACTGGCGAAAAGTTCCGCAAGCCTGGAACGTGCCGTTGGGATGAGGTTGACCCAGGTATCACCAGAGGA
>CAMCFM010000164.1 GCA_945874095.1 Candidatus Kuenenia stuttgartensis | reverse complement strand
GGCAGAACTCGGCGGAATTGTCCCCAAAACAGTCACCGATCAGCCTAGAGCGGGCAACCCGACCCCACGGATTGTAGAAACTGCCTCTGGAATGCTCAATGCCATCGGCCTGGACAACGATGGGCTCGACTACTTTCTGGCCAATCACCTGCCATGGCTGCGCACAGTGGGAACATCGATTTTTGTAAACATCGCTGGCGAAGATATTGACCAGTTCGTGGAAATGGCGGCGCAGGTTGGAAGGGAGCCAGGAGTGGCGGCTCTGGAATTGAACGTTTCTTGCCCTAATGTCAGTCACGGGCTTGACCTTGGTGTTGATCCCACCCTGATTCGATCACTGGTGGAACGGGTTCGATACGTCTGCCCTCATCCGATCGTAGCCAAATTGACCCCCAACGTGACCGATATTGTGGGAACTGCCCGAGCAGCTTATGAAGGTGGTGCCGATGCTGTGAGTCTGGTCAACACCTTCAAAGGTATGGCGGTAAACTGGCGTAAACGCAAACCCATTCTGGCCAACGATATCGGCGGCCTTTCTGGTCCAGCCATCAAACCACTGGCACTTCGCATGGTTTGGGACGTAAGCCGGGCTTTGCCCAACTTTCCCATCATCGGTATCGGTGGGATCAGTTCGATGAACGATGTCTTTGAATTTCTGGTGGCAGGTGCCTCTGCTGTTCAGATCGGAACCGCCACATTTGCCGACCCGAGCGTGAGCGGCCGACTCGTCGAACAACTGCGTGAGACACTGCTCAGCGAAGGGCTCCAAAGTGTTCGCGAACTCATCGGAACACTCAAGTCCAATAAATCGTAAGCTCTTTAAGAACAATCGTTAACGCACTACAGATGCCCGACCGATGCGAACACGCACATCGGCGGCCCTGTGAACAATCGCCGTCTCTTGAGCAGACGGAGTCGGTAGGCCCGCCGCTGTAATCAGCCACGGCTCGCAGGCTAGCAACCGGCCCGGCGCGATGCGATAAGGCTCATGATTGACAAAGGCTTGCAGAAGCTGGCCACAACGCTTTGCATATAACGCATATCGTTCCACCAGAAAGTGTTCGAGCGTGTCTGGTTTTGCGGCTTCAAGCGATTCGTTACCAAATTCAGCCTGAACCAGCGAACTCACAGGAGCAGGTTTGGGCCAATGCCGATGGCTCCCAGCTGCATAAGTAAGATGGCCATTTTCTTGAATCGACTTTTTCAGCCACATACTGGCCTTGAAGTAAGGCAGGCCATAACCGAGTCGGGCAAGGATCACAGCGAGCGTGTTTTCAGCTTCCAGGCTGAAGAACCAGACAGAGGGAGCTGGGTCGCCCTGGCGATTCCGGTGTTTTACGTAAGTACGAACATTGGTTTCAAGCGTTCTGGACACACCAGGCAATGCAGGTAGAAAAACCGGCCTGATCCCGGTCATCCGGAACGGTACCAATCCAACATAAGCCTTTCCTTCATAGAGGTCTGGCTCGAGTTCAGGGGGTAGTAACGAGGCCAATGCATCCGGGTCCACTGACCAATGTACGAAGACGAGGTCAGCCCATGTCTGCCAGTAAATTTGGTGGAACTTTTTGTCGCTCGTTGGCCTTAAAGACATGGTGTACACCTTGTTTGGGTCGCATGGCCGGATTGAGACTCAGGAACTTGGCTGGAATTGGCTCAACCGTTACAGCCGTCACGTCCGATACAGTAGCAAGAATCACTCGAATCGGCACGCCGGTTTTTGTGATCTTCTGAAGTCTTCCTGTCAGTCGAATCTGATTCGACGAGTTGAGGTATATACGGTTATGGCATCGGTCACCGGCTCGCGGCCACTCTCCGACACCACAACGGCGTCACCCAAAATCGAAACCGTTCGTACCACCCGCTCTGCGACGGTTGTGATGCCAGAATCGGCAGCAATCACAGCATTGAAGGAAGAGAACGAAAGGCTTCGATGGCAAGTGCGGGAACTTCAGAGAGTGAGCAGTCTGGGGGTTCTGGCAGGCAGTGTCTGCCACGAGCTGAACAACGCTCTGACTCCGATCCTGAGCTACGCCAAAATGGGGCACCGGTCCACTGACCCGGAATTTCGCACAAAATCGCTTGAGAAGATTCTCAATGCAGCTCAGCGTGCCACCACAATCACCACAGGCATGCTCGGTCTGGCCAGACCAAACCTGAATCAGAAGTCTCTCGCAGATCTTGCCAGACTGACAGAAGAGACCTTGATGCTCACGGCCAAAGACCTTGAGAAGCACCGCGTGGAGCTTGTCCTGACAGTCCGCAGCCGGCCTCAGGCCAAGGTCTGTCCGCCTCAGATCCAGCAAGTTCTGTTGAATCTGATCATCAATGCCCGCCAAGCCATGGGTGCTCAGGGGCATGGCCGACTTTTGGTCAATGTGGGCACGGACAGCACCGGCAAATGGGCTGAAGTGGCCATTACCGATAGCGGACCAGGCATGGAGCCCGCCGTTTTGAAGCGGATTTTCGAGCCATTCTTTACGACAAAACCACCCGGCGATGAGAGCGGACTCGGCGGCACAGGACTCGGCTTGCCGGTGTGCAGAGATATTATTGAAGCGCATCAGGGGCGTTTACGGGTCGAGTCCAAGCCCGGCCAAGGCGCAACATTTACGCTCAGGTTCCCACGAGAGGCCGATATCCCTGCCACTGTCGCTGCCAAGCCCTCGATATCTCCTGCGAAGATTTGAACCGCTGGACTTGCACACCATCTAGGCGACTCACCTACAATTGCGGTATAATCGGGCTATGCCAGAGAATTTGAAATTCAGGCCAGTCTGAGCACTTTCAAAGGCTCAGGCCATGGCCTATATCCTTTGAGCGAGTTCTTTAGACATGGGCGAGTCTTCCTTACAAAATCGACCGAATCGTAAAATTTCCAAGCAGCGACGTAGGCTATTTGGCTTATTTCTAATCCTTGGTTTAACGATCTTCCAGGAGCTGGCATTTCGGATTGTATTTCCGATACCTGAAACGACTCGATTCAACCGGATCCGATATCAACTTCTGGCTGAAACCGATCCACGGTTTCAACCGCTTATGAAGCGCGGTCTCGTATATGACAAACTCTTGTTTGAGAGTTTGCCCGACGGCTGGAAAGAAGTCCACAGGCTGAACCGATTTGGGTTCCGCGAGCGCGACTTTTCGATCACTCCGCCAACGTCCAAAAAACGCGTACTTGTCGTAGGCGATAGCGTGACGGAAGGTCAGGGAGCATCCGCAAATGAAACGATCCCTGCGGAATTGGGGAGATTGCTTGGCAATGGTTATGAGGTTTTGAATTTAGGAGTCGTAGCAGCCTCGCTTGACAAAGTCACTCAGCTTGCCTGCGATTCCACAGCCTTATTAAAGCCAGAAACGCTCGTTTTTGTACTGAATGCGAACGACGTTGTTGCTCCACCTTCCGTTCCTCAATCCACAGCGATGAATGATGTGCTTTATGCAACTCGTAAAACGTTGCAGGACGTTTCTTTAAATGAGACCAGCTTCATCCTTCCACGATTATTTGTCATCGTGAAACGAGTCCTCACCAACGAGCCGGTTTATTCGCGATTTTTCACCAAAACCATTCGCTATTTTGCGCCAACACCAGACTCCACAAATCCGTTTAAAACCGGTACCCCACCCATGCAGGGATTGAGACCGGTGTTGGAGGCTGCCATGCGGGCTGGCCAGTTAAACCCATGGCTGATCCAGCAATCCACATCCATGCCCAGCGTTATCCGGTTTGACTTCTCTCTGACTGGATCTCCCGCACCACATTTGCGCAGAATCCAGGAACTGTGCCAGAATTTGGGTGTTAAACTGGTGATTGCATATATTCCATTTCATGCAACCGTTCATGCCCGATATGCTCAGGCTATGGTAGAAATGACTACACCTGAGCCGATTGCAATGGGATTGAGTACAGAACCGGCTTTTAAAGCACAGGCTCCGCAATTAAAAATTATCTGCGATCGCATGAAAATAGAATTCATGGACACCACCCCTGCCCTTTCCGCGAAAGAGGCCAGGGATCAGCCCCAATTCTGGGCCTATGACAGCCATCCCAGGCCTGAGGGATATGCCACAATCGCGGAAGAAATTGCCAAGGCATTCGTGAAATAACACCTTGGACTTTTTCGACCATCGAGAATCATCTTGATTTCAATAGTTTTGGCTGCCACGAACCGTGCATGGCGCAAGAATTCGCAGGGACACTGGTGATCGGATAAGCCGCCTGACCATCCGCTTTGGCTACATAAAGCTGCATGATTCCGCTCCGGTTTGATCCAAATAAAACCCAGTTTCCATCAGGTGAAACCGAGGGATGATAGTGCTTTGTGCCCGGTTGGGAATGCGTCAACTGCTCTGGTTCACCAGTAGGCGAAACACGCATCAACTCAATGCTATCAGAGACTTTAGCCGTATAGTAAACATACTTGCCGCTCGGCGACCAAACGGGTACATCACTGCTTTCACTGTGAAAGTCAGGCGTTTTCAACCGCTCAATCACACCACGATAACCACCACGGTCAGCCAGTTTACGAAGGCCTGTTCCATCATTCTTCACAATGTAAGGGTCACAGTTGTAGTGCTCTCCTGAAACAAAGATCAGCCATTGACCATCAGGCGACCAACTTGGTGCAAAGTTAAATGAATGGCCTGTTTCCACTTTAATCTTGCCAGACCCATCGGTATTGGAAATATAAATTTGATAGTTTTCGTGATAACTGATCCGTTTGCCGTTGGGCGATGCGCTATAGCCATAAGCGAATCCTTCACCTTTGCCAGAAACGTCGCGCTTATTGTGTCCATCCAGATCCATCACAAATGGCTTTGAAATACCTTTGATCAAGGGCGTAAATCCTAACCCAGCCCCATTTGGCAGAAAAAACAGGCCGGTATTATAAATACTGACCCGATCAATCTCTGTCAGGTTCGTCACTTTACCTGTCGCCACATCCAATAGACACGAATCGGCCAGCCAACCTTCCGTCATTCGAAATGTTTTGTGCTCGCGTTCCCAGGCGGCATTTTCCGGACTTTCCCAAAGCGCCAGGACAATCGCCTTTTTGCCATCAGGCGACCAACCTGCAAATTGATTCCAGCTGTTCGGCTTTTTCGTAAGTTCTTCTGCAACAAGGCGCCGACCAGTTCCGTCGGCTTTTACGATACAAGCCCGACTCGTGATCCAGTTCGCAAACTGACCATCAGGAATATCATTTCGACCTTCCGTATAACCGATCAGATAATCTGGATTTAATTCTTCGGATTTAGCACTTATTGATAAAATGCAACCAAGAATTGCAAATTTCAATAGATTCAGAGTTTGATTCATGGGATTGTCCAATAGGATTGAGAAAGATTCAGGCAAACAGTTCGCGGATCGGATTCCCGCGATAGACTCGATACGGACGCCCTGAAGTATCTTGAAATTCACTGTCGGGACCGATCCCCAGACAGTGAAATATGGTCGCGGCAAGATCTTCTGGAGTATAGGCTTCTGTCATGGGCAAACCGCCTTGGGAGTCCGTCCGGCCAATGATCCGGCCAGGCTCGATACCACCACCGGCGAAAAAGCAAGGAAAGACATCGCCCCAGTGGTGCCGGCCCGGTGTAAAAGGCTCGCCTGATGCATTATTTCCATTCGGGCTGATCGGATAAATTCGCGGAGTTCTGCCCATCTCGCCACACATGACCACTAGAGTTTCATCCAGCAGGCCGCGCTGGGAGAGATCGTCGAGAAAGCCGCTCAGGCAATGGTCGATCGATGGTAAAAGCCGGCGTTTCAGATCGCGAAAAGCGTTTTGATGGGTATCCCAGCCGCGCAGATTCACCTGCACCATGCGAACTCCGGATTCGATCAGTCGGCGAGCCACCAGAAAGCCTTGGCCCCACTCCTCGCGACCATACAAATCGCGTGTTTTGTCAGACTCCTGAGTCAGGTCAAACGGATTCTGCCCACCTGAACGCGATCCCATCAAAAACCGCATCGCCTGATGCCGGTGCGCGTCCCAGGAACGCATATTTCCAGAGGATTCGTTCTGATCGAGATTTCGCTGGATCTGATCGATTTTACGAAACAAACCGGTGCGATTTTCGAGCCCTGATATCGAGAACCCTTCAGAAAGCCCAAAATCGGGCAGGTGGAAGTCAGGCTTGCGACAACTCGAATTATCCCACCAGGCCAAAGGACCAGGCCCGGGGGCTCGTTTCAAGTCGTTAGGATCATCATGGCTGAAGCAGTTTGGACACGATCCAGCAGCATCTTTTGCATGGCATGTGCAGGCCAGATCAAGCCCAAGCCGATCGTATTTAGGCCCCAAAAGGCCCGACTCCCGACCTGGATAGGTCATCAAATTGGCTCTCGGAATCTCAATCATGGCTGGCAGTGCCACAGATGGTTCCGTTGGGGCTGCATAGCTGATCATGGATCCAATCGACGGCCAGCCGAATCGGCCTGGCCGAGGCTGAACAATGGAGGCATTCGTATCGCCGGGCGGTAAAGCCGTGGTTCCCGTATGAAGCAGATAGGAGCAACTGTTGTGCTCATTCCGGAACTCGCGGCCAGCCACATGGTGCATGGTTCGGACGATGGAAAATTGGTTGGAACGACTGGCAAGTCTGGGCAGATATTCGCAAAAGACCTCGCCTGGAACACGCGACTGCGTCACTCCATAATCACCACGAATGGTGTCGGGGGCGTGCGGTTTCGGGTCGAAAGTCTCATGCTGCGATGGGCCACCGGACTGAAAAATAAAAACGACGGATTTGGCTTTACCCTTTGGAGTGATACCACTTGCCCTGGCATGCGATTCCAACCTCAGAAGATCGCTCAGCCCCATCCCGATCAGGCTCATTCCGCCGACCTGCAACAGGCCCCGGCGCGAGATCATTGGATGATCCTCTGTGCGGCAGCCGTTGGGTGAAGGACGATGGGGATGAGTCATGACGATGATCCAGAAGGCGAGTTCCATAAGGTGAGAACCTTATTAGATATCACCACGAAGCATCAAGCAAGGTCTATCCTCTCAAACCTGGTGATTACTTTGCAAAATCCACTGACGTGAAACTCGGGATTTTAACCAATGGTGTTCAGTGGAAGTTGTACACTGATGTCGACAATTCGAATGTGATGGAGAAATAGCCATTCGTCATTTACAAAGATTTGCTGAGAGCGGCTTGGGACAAGCAACGTCTGTTGCATCCAGCAAAAGCATAAAATGGAATCGAATTTCAGATTGAGATTTCAAAATTCAATTTCAAACAGTCTGCGATGATCAAAACTAATAAAACCATCCAAAACGGGTTGCTCCAATAAGCAAACCCGTTTTGAATTTAAACGGATGACGGCTAAATTACGCGCCGGCAATGCTGCGGGCGGCCTTGGCGGCCACGGCGATGCATTCCTGAATCTCGCCAATCGGGTTCTTGGGATTCTCTTCGTATTCCAGCGACAGTGCTCCGTCGGCTGGGAATTTGATGGCCTTAAGGGCCTTGAAAACACCGGCAACGTCGAGCAAACCCTTGCCCAGAACAACGCCTTCGGCATCTTTCTTGGGAGCTGCAAAATCTTTCAGGTGCACGCCCCAGACTCGGCCCTTCATGGCTAGAAGGAGCTTGACTGGATCTTCGCCAGAGCGAATGAAGTGGCCCAGGTCAGCGCAGAAGCCAATGCGTTCATCGCGGCCTTCCACAGCCTTCAGGCAGTCGGCGACCTTATCAAAACGGGCTCCGGGGCCATGGTTGTGAAGGGCGATCCGCAGATCATATTCTTTGACCAGCTTTTCAAGACTGTCGAACGAATCCGGTGTCGGATCAGCCGAAAGGTTCTTGAAGCCGGCGGCTTTGGCGAACTTGAAAAACTCTTCGTTCTTGGAGTGATCGGCTGTAAAGCCCTGCACACCGTGAGCGGAAAGAGTCAGGTGGTGAGCCTTGAGCTTGGCCTTCATCGTGTCGATCACAGCCTGATCGGTGGTGACCGGGAAGTGGGCGCGGAACATTTCGACGAAGTGCAGGTCGAGATTCTCAGCAATGATGTCCATCGCCTTGTCCACATCGAACCCGCGAAGGCTGTAGGACTGAATGCCCATGGGCAGGCCGGCAAAGTCTGTGTGCAGATTGGCACGCACGTTCGAGGCGAACGCGTCGAACCATGTGGCTCCCGCAGCAGCAGCTACGGCAAAGGTTTTAAAGGCTTGGCGACGTGTTGTCATGGCTGTTTT
>CAMCFM010000163.1 GCA_945874095.1 Candidatus Kuenenia stuttgartensis | reverse complement strand
ATTCGATTCTCAATATTCGTCATGGTCGTCGGCTCTTTCTTCAGAATACCTGACCAGTTCAGGATATCTCTTATCAATGATCCGTGTCCACCGTCACGGGCGGATCGATTTCAGGCTTGATTTCCGATTGCAAACGCTTGGCCACCTTCTCGGCCTGAGACAGCACCCGGAGGGCATTTTCACCGAGAATCTTGCGGATGTTCTCCTCAGAATGACCGCGTCGCAGGAGTTCTTCGGTGATCTTCGGATAATCAGCCACACCGTCAAGCCCCTTGGGCCAGCGGGTGATCCCGTCGAAATCGGAGCCCAGGCCAACGTGGTCTACACCGGCCACCCGGGCGACGTGTTCGATGTGTTCCACCACGGTATTGATGGTGCCGAAAAGCTCTGGATGGGTGGCCAGCCAGGCATCAAGCTGCTTTTTGACTTCGGTTTTATCGGTGGTCGTTTTCTGGATTTCAGCCTGTTTGGCTGAGACTTTCTTGAAGGCGTCGGGCACGATGAAGCTGGAGAAGAAGTTGATCATGACCACTCCCCCGTTCAGGCGAATCCGGCGGAGGATGTCGTCGTTGATGTTTCGAGGGTGAGGGCAGAGCGCAAACGCGCTGGAGTGGCTGGCGATGACGGGCGCCTCAGTGGCGTCGAGCACATCTGACATGGTATCCACGCTCACATGCGAGATATCCACCAGCATCCCCAGTCGGTTCATTTCCCGCACCACACGCACGCCGAACGGGTTTAGTCCACCGTGTTTCGGCTTATCCGTAGCGGCATCGGCCCAGTCCAGAGTCTGGTTATGGGTGAGGGTCATGTAGCGGGTGCCGAGAGTGTACAAAATCCGGAGCATGGAGAGGTCGTTTTCGATGGCCACTCCACCTTCCACACCGATCAGGCTGGCGCACTTGCCGGTTTTCACAATCCGGCGCACGTCGGCTGCGGTCAGAGCTTGTTCGAAGTCGTTTGGATATCGTTCGATCATCCGGTGCACGATATCGATTTGTTCGAGCACGGTGCGCAGAGGGTTCGGATGCTTGCCGGGGATATAGACGGACCAGAACTGGGCGTTCAGGCCGCCTTGTTTCATGCGCGGGATGTCGGTTTGGAATGGTGGGCCGAGCTTTTTGGAGATATCGACTGATTCGAAGTCGATTTTGCCTTCCTCACGGAGTTGCCATGGGAGGTCGTTGTGGCCGTCGAAGAGGATGGCTGTTTTATGAATTTCACGAGCCTTGGCGGCATAGTCCACAGGATCCGGAGACGGCGACTGGCCCATGACAGAGTGAGTCAGGCCAAGGGCAACGGAGTTCTTCAGGAACAGGCGTCGGGATGTCATGGCTGTGGGATGCTCCACTTGATCGTGATGTTTCTATCTACAGGAATGGTAGAGGCTGGTTCAGTTTATCAGGACTATTTGAAGGATGTCAGCCCTTGTTTGGAAACGCCGGGCGAATCGCTGGATAATCGGCTCAATACGCTTATTCGCTGGAATTGAAAAACTGCGATGTATTCGGCAGATTCGAGTGATTGGTCAATATCGAACAGGTCGCAGTAAAATTCATGGATGGAATTTATAGAGAGGTACGGGAAAGGTTCGATAGGGATGGTGAATAGCGGTCTCATCTGTGAAATGATTCACTTTGGGCCGTTTAAAAAGAATGGGCATGGATACAGGCGGGGCCAACCTTGGACGGGCCCGCCAGCTCGACATATTTCGATCGTACGGCAGGAGGACGACGATCGCGAACGACCCTACGGAGGTCACAGTGGCTTCGTTCGATCTTAAACGCCGTAATCGCAAGTTCCGTCCTGAAATGTTGGGACCTGAACTGCTTGAACAACGCGAAGTCATGGCCGCATCGGCGATGGGCTTCTCTCTGCCTGACGTTTCGGTGGGCAATTACGTTGCTCCCGTTGCCGCCTGGGGTCAGCCTTATACAGTGCAGGTGCAAGCTTTTAACCGCGGTGCCAGCAGCTTGCCTGAACCATTGGCCCAATTCCCTTATGCCAGCAGCATGGCGGATGCCAATACCACAGTCAGCGTTTATCTGACCAAGGGGAATGGCCCTCGCGCTGCTCGATATCTGCTGGATACGCTCCCCCTGAGCACGATCACTCAGAACAGCGTTTATGGTACAGGCGCCAACGCCCAGTTCACCATCAACATGCCAGCCACTCCGCCTGCCGGTTTCCCGGCTGCTGGTGGACAGTTCAAGCTGGTCTTTGTGCCGAATGTCACCAACCAGATCCGCCTGCCGGGAACCTACCCTAATCAGGGGTCGTATTCCGTGCCGGTAAAGGTGCTTCCTTCCTTGCCACAAATTCAGTTCCTTGGTGCGAATACACCCAAGGCACTGGTTCCAGGCCAGGTCTTCCTGCCTGAAATCAAGCTGGCGAATGTCGGGGCCGCCAATATCTTCACCCAGAATGCTGTTGCTGGCGATCTGCAAGTGATTCTGGTGGCATCTTCTGATCGTAATTATCACCCGAATACGCCTCAGAGCGTGATTCTTGCGACACTGACGCTTTCCGACCTCCAGGGTTTGAATCAGCGACCTCTGGCGGGCGGATTAAGAAATCTGCCGGCTGGAACGGTGAATAACCTTTCACTTGCCAGTAACCAGACCACTGTCACGGGTGGAAAGGTCACTTTGCCGACCACAGGCAGCTATTATATTGGCTATATCATAGATCCTGAGTATAAATACACTCAGGTCAGCGATAATGCCGGTGTCACCCGTTCGCCACGTCTTCTGGGAGCCCAATTGGTTGCTGGCCGTCATGGCTTTGCAACACCTCAGAACCTGACGGACACAGCCGCTGCCCTGTTCCCATCTGTGCCTTACACAGCTCCGAACAGCTATGTGGTGGTTCTGCCGCAAACCGAACAGGTTCCCGTAAAGGTGGCTTATCCACCGAACGCAGCCTTGGGCGGGATGAAGACAAAGCCACGCGGCTGGGTCTGATTCGAACCGGCTTTCGAGCTGAATCAAGAGAAGCCCCTGATGCAAATCAGGGGCTTTTTGCGTTGATGAAGGTGTATAATCTAGCCGCCGGGCGCTAGCCCCCGGTTCCGCAAATCCAACGAACCCGTGTCAATTATGAGTGTAAAATCTAGCCGCAGGGCGCTAGCCCCCGGTTCGAATATTCAACCCAACCGGGGCTGGCAAAGTTGGGTGGGATGAATCCCACCTGCTTCTAGTGCACACTCAAATAACCGCCCAATCATTTTCGCTTACGACAAGCCACCAAAATGAGCAGTCCACTCACACCGAGCAACAGGCTGGAAGCTTCCGGTACGGGTGTTGTCAGGCGGATCGAACCAAAATTTGTGGATGCACCCGCTGAAGTGGTGTTGTCGCCGATGAAAAAATAATTGCTCAAGGTGTAAGGAGCTGAACCGAAGGCGGTATAGCTGCGTGTCTGTCCGTTCAAAATCTGGCTGTTATTGGCATAGAGCAGATAGTTGGAACCTTGAATTTCCAGACGATAATTCACGCTGGAGGAACTGGTGTCCAATGCGGCTGTTTCACCATGCGTGAAAAGTGGGCTGGCCAATTGGGCCCAAACTTGATCGGTCCAGAAACCGAGTTCAATTCCCTGATTATCGGCACCGATCAAGATCACACTGGTACCCGCCCGATCGTTCGTATTATGTGATTCTGAAGCGACTTGCATCGACCAATCCAGAGCGAACCCCACGGTGGGGCTGAGTGTCGGGAAACTGGCGTTTTTATAAGCATTCAAAATCGGAATGGTATTCGACCAACCACCTCGCCCAGGATTGTTTGTCGAAAAGTTGGTCCCGCCGGTCACAAGGCTGGCCGAAGCGGTGCCTCCACTGGAGGTGTCCTGCGCATAGAACAGCCACGACTGATTCCCGGGCAATGTTCCAGCCGACGAGTCGTAAAGCATGATGTCGCTTGCATGTACAAGTAGTCCGCTGGCCATGAACAGGGCTATCATGAGTTGTGATATACAACGAATCATACGATTACTCTCCATCGGTCGAAAAAAGATCAAAATCGTCACATCTTTCCATCTGTATCATTCAATCGAACAATGAACCGTTTGAATTTCAGTCATAACCCGAATTCCAATCAAGAAATCAGAGGAGTCTGTGGACCTATCCGCGAGATTCTGTGCCGATCCGTGGCGGATACTTTTTCTGGCTCAAATGCTCCAGCGCTTCGGCGGTGGGGCGTCGAATTGGGCCGATGTCGGTGGGAAGCGGACCCCGATCTTCCAGATCATCTCCGGCTGATGCTTTGCCAGAAGGTATTTCATGACCACTTCGTCGGAAGGTGGCATCCCGGGATCTTCAAACACCACGCACAGGCGACACATCTGCTGCCTGCTCTTCGGGTTCCAGACTTCGATCAGGCCGTGGCTCTTGCGCGGAATCCGGTAAATCTGTTCACCGTGCGTCACGCTGATCCGGTCATAAACGCAAAACTCGTTGAATTCCTCTTTCGTCACCACATCGCGAACCAACTCTGCCGCCACCAGTTCGGGAATGCCTTCTGCCTGAACCGAGAGGTCGATCAGCATCGGCTCCGTTTCCTGAGTTTCAGCCGATTGGCTGCGCCCTTCAATCACGCGCATGGTTTCGTGGGCCACCAGGTGGGCGTATCCTGCTCTTAAGGCAGGAGTTCTGGCAACGAGTGTAGGGTGCTTGGCCGCCGATCGAACCACCTCGTGGGCAAAGGCGTGGATCTCTCTCTGGAGTTTGTCCATCCAGTAACGGATCATTTTCACGCGGTCCGCTTCGCTGTATCGAAACAGGTGAGGACCCACGTTTTCAATCGTCAGATGGGTATCCGGCGGGGGCTTTCTGGAAGTCTCGGCTGGGGTGAGATGATCACCCTCTTCAAGCGATTCCTGATATTCAGCGTAAGAAATTTCACCACGGGCGAATCGGTCGGCCAGGTCGCCGGCAATCTTGTGCTTGATGGTCAGGTGGCGAAAGGTTGGCCTGGCGATCAGAATCACTTCTCTGGAGTAGGCGTCCTCTTTGACACGCGCATCCTCAGCGTCGATCTCCCAGCGCAGATATCCGGTACGAATCATGGGCGGACCAGGCTCCGGGAATCGTCAGAAGTTGTTCAGATAAAAGATCTTCGAGTCATCATCCACCTTGGATGGTGGGAACGATCAGGATTTCGGGAGCAGATTCATCGAACGTTCGGATCATGGTCGTTCTGCCCGGCCCATCGAGCCGAAATGCGAGCCGACCGGCGGTGAAATTTTCTTCAAACAGGGTACGGGCATTGCTGGTGGATTCCACGTCCGTCAATTCCCACTGAGCCAGGCAAAGGTCGCCGTGACCGGTTTTGAGAATTCTCAGCTTTTGCTTCTGATTAGGTTGCTCTGGCATGGGTGCTGATCTCCAAAAAAAGGAGGTGTTCCAGTCGTTCTCAATCCATTCACTGAACCAGTTCAACCATTATGGGCGTTTGCCAGTGATTTGGAAAGGCAGACTCAAACGGACGATTCACTCCGTCTGCCCTGCCCGATTCCCAGTCAGTTCCGTAATCGAGCCGCCGCCGGGGCCTGATGTGGCTTCGTAAGTCGTTCCCCGCCAAGTCACCCGGCCTGTCATGCACATGCGAATGACGTGGACATAAATCCAGTCGGAGATCAACCCTGAGAGCGGGTAATAGACGGTGTCGTACCAGCGGGCCCGGTTGAAATGATAAACTCGGGCGATCACCGTAAACATCAAGCCGAGATGGGCCAGCGAGAGCCAAAGTAATTGCCAGGCCTGGTCGGCACTGCCTGAGCCGCTCACGATCAGCCCCAAGGCGACGAATGGCATAATATAGGCAGGCTGGGTATAGATCATCGGTTCGATAATCTTCCAGATGGCAGTCCAGACACTGCGGTTCCAGGCATCGTAATAAATTCTGGCCCAGCCCTGGACTTGCGATTGCAGGTCGGTATACATGCGTGTGGAGCACAGGTCAGGCGCGTTGGCGGTTAAAACCCGTTTCTTGAGGCCTTTTTTAACAGCTTTGGCGAGATAAATGTCTTCGACAAATTTGTCGCGCACGGATTCATGGCCGCCGGCTGTTTCGTAAACGGATCGTTCGATCAGGATGTACTGGCCGTTGGCAAACGCCATCCCACACCAGTCAGCGTTGACCAGTTCGAGCGGGAACGATCGCATCAGGACCAGTCCACAAAGTGGCTGATTGACTCGTTCCCAAAACGTGTCGCAGCGCATCTGTGGCAAAAGGCTGACCATGGAAGCCTGTCGATCGTGGGCCCATCGAAGGACGATGGAGAGGCAGTCGGGGTGGTGTCTCGTGTCTGCATCCACAAACAGGAGCCAATCGCCGGTAGCCTTTTCCATGCCACGTTTTAGGGCATAAGTTTTGCCGGTCCAGCCAGGAGGCCGATCCTTTAGATGAATCACTTTGACGCGATTGTCGGAAACGGCGACCAGGTCCGCTTCCGCACCTGTCCGATCCGTCGATCGGTCGTCGATCACGATCAATTCCAGATTCTGATACGACTGGCCCAGAATGTCGCGGGCGCACTGGCCGACATTGTGCTCTTCATCCTTGCAGGGCATGAGCACGGAAATCTTCGGAGAGGGAGCTTTTTCTATCGATTCAAAACAATTGGAATGGGTGGTGAGCTTCGGTGTTCGCCAGAAAACGAAGGTGATTGCGATATGACGGAATAGCCATACGATGACCATCCAGGTCTCAAAAGCGATCAGCCACCAGACCAGTGAATCCTTCATATGGCCGTTCGCTCGTTTCGCAATTCTGAATAATGTATGACACGCCTGACCATCTTTGTTTATTGATAATAGCGTATGTTTGAATATTCGGTTAGCTCGAATACTTGGATTTCCAGCTTTTTCAACATTTCTTTACGGTTTCATCGCAAACGCCTGCAGGTTCATCGCCAGAGGTGTGTGGACTGATCCGGGAATGACTCGGGCCGCTCTGTCAATTGCCCGCACCGTCAGCCCACGCCCGATGCCCGATTGCTTCCACGGAATTGTCTCCGATCGGCCTGCCCGAATCTCGACCACTTTCAAACCGACCGATTCCAGAGCCAGTCGCAGCGAATTCACCGAGAAATGATTGACGTGCACAAAGTTGCTCATCACTCCAGCCCGGTCCAGCATCGGGTCACGCCTGAGAATCCGGCGGCGAAATCCTTCTTTCACCCTCTGCATCGGCCCATGAGGAACCTTGATCGCCAGAACTCCTCCACTGGCCATCACTTCCGTCACGGAACGAAGGATCGGCATCGGCTCCGGCAAGTGCTCCAGAACGTCGTTCAGAGTGACTGCGGAATACCGCTTCCCATGCTCTGCAAGTTCCTCTGCACGCTGGGTATGGATCGGCAAAGCCGTCCGGCGGCTGGCGAATTCGGCGGTCACTGGATTGATCTCCAGCCCCTCAGCTGCCCAGCCCTGTTCATGCGCCAGCCAGACGAATCGACCGGTGTGTGCCCCAATGTCCAGCAGACTCCGATTTGGGCCAGGGTGAAATCTTCCAAGTTGCTTCAGGATATCGTTGTAAATCGTGTCACGGTAAGTCGCCTGATAGTCAAATTCCAAACTCTCGTCGGTCCACTCGCGGTGGTAAATCCGCCCGTAATAATTCTCGATGTCCGGAACGGCGGCCGGCTGGCCGAATCCGCAGGTGTTGCAGCGAAATAGTCGGCAGGCAGGCTGAACGGAGTGATTATAAGGCGCAACATTAGGCGACCACTGGAGATCAATCACGTCGTGCCAGACCACGGAAAGATCTGTGGACTCGCAGATCCAGCACTGAAGGGTCGGCCGCAAGGGCAACGGGGGAAGGCTGGCGAGAGTGGGATCAGTCATAAACAAGCGTCCTTAACCGTTGTCTTATTAGTACTTAGCCTGAACCAACCAAGATTTGTCGATGCCTATCATATCAACAAACGGGCGGGACGATCCATCTGTGATTAAATGCAACGGCGGCCACTCATTGATCAATACGTGGAATAGTGGCGGAGCCGCCGCAGTTCTGATTCCGAGATTTTCTGAGCGGATCGCAACCGGGCTTCCATGCAAGCCATGGCCTCGGATTCTGTCATTTTTGCCAGCTCTTCAGAGGAAATCAGCTCGCTGTAATGCACATGAAACGGGTAGCTGCCAGGCCAGGGCTGCGAGCGCGGCCAGGCTTCAAATGAGCCGGCAATTCCGGCACAAATGATTTGACAGCCAGCTTTTC
>CAMCFM010000162.1 GCA_945874095.1 Candidatus Kuenenia stuttgartensis | reverse complement strand
GAGACAGCCTCTCGACATGTGTATTCGTCCGACACTCGTAAAATCCAGGAGCCTGCCACAACTTCAACTCGCCAGATCAGCTTCGGCCAGGCCACTCTGGAAGCCCTTTCCGAAGAGATGGCTGTCAATCCTGCCATTTGGGTGATGGGTGAAGGCATTGGCAAACGTGGTGGAAATTTCGTGACCACCAAAGGTCTTTATGAACTTTACGGCCCTGAAAGGCTTTGCGATACGCCGATTTGCGAGCGTGGATTCGTCGGCCTGGCCTGTGGAGCAGGCATGACCGGCACTCGGCCTGTGATCGACTTCATGTTCGCCGACTTCGTCCTCGACGGATTCGGTGAAATCGTCAATCAAATTGCCAAAATGCAATATATGTCCAGCGGTCGCCTGAAAATGCCCGTTCTGCTGAGAGGCTGCATCGGCATCGGCCACTCGGCTGCAACCCACCACTCAGGCAGCTATTACGGCATGTATGGCCAAGTACCTGGCCTCCGCGTGGTCGTGCCCTCGTCTGCTGCAGATGCCAAGGGATTGCTCAAACATGCTCTCCGCTGCGACGATCCCGTTCTGTTTCTGGAGCATCGCGAAATCCTTCAAACCAAAGGTCCTGTCCCTGATGGAGATTATGAAATTCCATTTGGAGTCGGCCGGATTGTGCGTGAAGGCCGCCATGTGACGGTGGTTGCTCTCGCAAGAATGGTTCACTTGACACTATCTGTCTGCGACGAGCTTGAAAAAGCGGGAATCTCCGTTGAAATCATCGACCCCCGAACCGTTTCGCCGCTGGATACGGATATAATCCTGAAATCGGTCGCCAAAACTGGCCGGTTACTCGTCGTGGACGAACCTCCAGGCCAATACGGCTTCTCAGGCGAGATCGCCGCCCGCGTGGCCGACGCCGGTTTTAACGACCTCGACGCTCCCATCCGCCGCCTCACAGGCACCTTCTGCCCCACTCCCTACAGCCCATCGTTGGAGAGTGTGGTCGTGCCACAGGCCAGCCAGATCGCCCAGGCCATTCGTGACCTGGTTCAGGAATAATGAATTTCGTGCAGAAATCAAAATCAAAATGCAACTGAAAAACGCCCAGTCATGACAGGTGAACCACGACATGCATGAAATCCGCATCCCTCGACTCGGCTGGTCCATGGAACAAGGCACATTTGTACGCTGGCTGAAGCAGCACGGAGATCAGGTCAAAAAAGGCGATGCCCTGTTTGAACTTGAAGGTGATAAAAATGTGCAAGAAATTGAATCTGTGGAAGTGGGCCAATTAAATATCCCAGCCGATTCGCCCAAGCCTGGTACAACGGTCGATGTCGGGACGCTTCTAGCCTATCTGGTTGAAGCCGGCGAAAGTTTACCGCTGACTGAAATCCAATCGTCGGTGGAAAAACCTCAGGAAAAAACGCCAAAAAATGCGGGCCCTGCCGCACGCCGGCTGGCGGCTGAAATGGGCATTGCCCTGGAAGAGATCACGGGGACAGGCCGATCGGGACTGATCACCAAAGAGGATGTCTCAGTAGCAGCCAGTTTATTGACAGCACCGAATAAAACCGAAGTTTCAAATGCAATCATCGAATTAAAAAAATCGGCGATTGCCACCCCAAGGGCCAAAAAAGTCGCTCGGGAACATCGCATTGAATGGCAGAATCTGATCGGTACAGGTCGTGACGGGCGGATTCGCGAAGCCGACATTTTAAATGCCATTCAGGCCCAGTCTGCAAATACAATAACTGCCTCTGTCGCACCAGTCGGCCAGAAACTTTCGCCCCGCCGCCGCGCAATTGCAGATCGTTTGCGTCGCAGCCAGGAGCTGACAGTGCCTGTCACTCTGCACTCGCAGGTGGACGTCACAGAATTGGTCGCCCTCCGCAATCGGCTTAAAAAAGCCACTCCCACCAACGTACCCGCTTTCACGGACATGATTGCCGCCCTTTTGCCGTGGGTCTTCAAACGGCATCCTCAGATGTCTGTCGTTTGGGGTCAGGGTCACACTGAACTGATCCAGATCGCCCACTCAGAGATTCATATTGGAATTGCTGTTGATACGCCCGATGGCCTCTTGGTGCCCGTTGTCAGGCACGTAGCTGGCAAGCCTTTAAGTCAGATCAGTCATGAGAGCCGTCAACTGATTGATCAGGCCCGCACTGGCCAATTGCCAGGCGAAGCCATGCGTGGGGGCTCGTTTACCATCACCAATCTGGGCTCGTTCGGCATCGACGGATTCACGCCTGTAATTAACCTGCCGGAGATTGCCATTCTTGGGCTGGGTGCGATTCGTAAAGAACCGGTTTTTCTAGACGATGGGACGATCGCAGCACGCCCCAGGATGACTCTCAGCCTGACCTTCGACCACGCCGCTGTCGATGGTGCCCCAGCGGCATCTTTTCTGAAAGACATCGCCGCC
Organism: Candidatus Kuenenia stuttgartensis; assembly: GCA_945874095.1. Classification (GTDB taxonomy): domain Bacteria; phylum Planctomycetota; class Planctomycetia; order Isosphaerales; family Isosphaeraceae; genus QWQI01. Next base: position 5,821 of record CAMCFM010000162.1, on the reverse strand, counting down.
GCCATGGCAGATCCAGCCGCTTTTATTCTGAACTCCGGCAATGAATAAAAGCCTCCGCAAGCTCAGAAACGAATGGTTGCCAAGCCGACCTTCAAAACTGTAAGCTGTGACGGGTTCAACAGGCATGCGAAATGGATTGTTCTTCAGGTGGTCCCACACTTCCACCAGAACAATCCCGAAGGTGCGCAAGAGTCATTGGATGATAAGCCGTTGAGGTGGTGTATGCAGTCTGCTGTAGGCAAAGTCGTCGAAGGTCAATCTCAGGCAACCCTCCATGCGCCAGTCAAAGGCGGCTTTGTCCATTTATGTAATGGCCTCGATCCGATCCGCGACGGTGGAATGGTGCCTTCCATACTCGGTATGACCGGTGGCCTGGCAGAGCTTGGCCGAACGCATGTTGATATTGTCACCATCACTCCCTCCAGAAACGATCTGATCGAAGTCCCTGCCAGCCTTGGGCTTTACGGGCCTGACACAGATTATCGGGAAGCCGTTCGCCAAACCAGAGTTCTCCACATTCATGGCCTTTGGCAACGCCAAACCAGAATCGGTGGACGGGTCGCCCTGCACAGTCAGGTGCCTTATCTGGTGGCCGCCCATGGAATGGCCGAACCGTGGGCCATGGCTCAAAAGCCTCTCAAAAAAGCCATTTACCTACGGCTGATCGAGCGCAATGTGCTTCGAAACGCCTCGTGCCTGCATGCTCTGACTCGGCCTGAAATCAAGTTCCTTAAAGAGATTGCTCCACAAACACCCGTCGCCTGGATTCCCAACGGAGTGAATCTCAAACCGCTTGAAAACCTCCCATCCCGCGAGTCCGTAGAATCGGAATATCCCCAGATCAAAGGCAAGTTCACGCTCCTGTTCCTGAGCCGTCTGCATGTCAAGAAAGGCCTGGACATGCTCGCTAAGGCCCTCTCGCAAACCTGGGGCAAACAAAACGACTGGCATCTGCTGGTGGCTGGGACGGAAGATGGTGCTGGACAGGCTTTTGCAGATCAAATGCATTCGCTCAACCTTGGACAGAATCTGACCATGGTGGGCCATGTCGGCGGCGATAAAGCCCGTTCCATGTGGGCTGCTGCCGACGCCTTTATTTTACCCAGTCGGAGCGAAGGATTCAGCATGGCCGTGCTGGAGGCTCTGGCCGCCCGTGTTCCATCCATCATCACCACCGCCTGTCACTTTCCGGAGCTTGCCTCTAATCAGTCCGGGATCGTTTGCGAACCGGAAATCGAGAGCATTGCAACTGCCCTGAGAACGATCAAATCTGAGATGAACGCCTCTGATCGCAGCCAGATGGCCGACCGGGGCCGCCAGCTTGTCGAGCGTGAATACACCTGGGCCAGGCAAGCGGCGCGGCTCGAGCAAGTCTATGGATGGGTGGAATCAGGCGGAAGCAAGCCTGATTTTGTCGAGTAAATTGATGAATGCGGATCAAGATGGAATTCCCATGAACCAGCAGCCTGAGTCGGCAAAACTCTCCGCCAAAACGCCGATCAGCGTTCTGATTCCTGTGAAAAACGAGGCCGAAAACCTTCGCAGGTCGCTCCCTGCCCTGACCTGGGCCGACGAGATCTGGGTGATCGACAGCCAGTCCACCGACGACACGGCCGCCGTAGCCGCCGAATTTGGCGCCAAACTGGTTCAGTTCCATTTCAACGGAGTTTATCCCAAGAAAAAGAACTGGGCTCTGGATCACCTCGAATTCGCCAACGACTGGGTCTTGATTGTCGATGCCGATGAAGTGGCTCCTCCGGATCTTGTCAAAGAGATTCAGCTCAGGGTGGCTGCGAACGAAGCGGACGGCTTCTTCCTGAATATGAAATATTTCTTTCTGGGCCGACGCATCAAGCACTGTGGGTATAACGAGTGCTGGAATCTGCGACTTTTTCGCCATAAGTTGGGCCGGTATGAAAAAATGCCGGTGCCGGCTGGTGTCCGAACCGGCGACAACGAAGCCCACGAACACGTCATTTTAAACGGGCCGGTGAAGCGACTCACCCACGAGCTTGACCATCACGCTTATCCAAGCCTAAGTATCTGGCTTGAAAAACACGACCGATATGCCGCCTGGGAAGCCGTCCAGCGCAGTCATTTCCGCAACGACCCGATCCCGCCCGGTCTTGGTCGCGGTAAAACTTTGAAGCGAATGCTCAAAAAAATCTACCTGCGCATGCCACTTCGGCCGCTCATCAGGTTTATTTATGCGTACATCTTCCGGCTTGGATTTCTGGACGGAATGGCGGGGCTTTACTTCTGTGGACTTCTGGCGTTCTATGAATTCCTGATCGACGCCAAAGCCTACGAAATGAAGGTTTCAGGGCAGGAATAAACCCGATCAGAGGCGTTTCAAAACCGCCCTGACCCAAAAACGCGGCGAATTTCCATCGGCGATGTCTCGCCAGATCTGGCTCGTTCCAAAGCCTGTTGCATCAATGTCTGTACGCCTGATTTTTCCACAAGTCGTCGCAAGACTCGTGCATCCCGCCGGGATGCCAGTGCCCTGCCCACCGCATTGTCGCCCGGCTCCAGCCACTCAGCCACCATCACCCGGCCATCATAACCTGTATGACGGCACTCTGAACAACCGCCGGAAGCCGCTTCGAACCATTGGTCCAGGCCGGTCCCAAAATCACCGACGGGGCTCGAGTTCTGATCGACTTTGACTCGGCAATGGCAGCACAGTTTTCGCAGCAGACGCTGGGCCAGAATGGCCCTCAGGCCGCTTCTTAAAATGTAGGGAGCAATACGCATATCTGTCAGACGGGTCAGGACTTCCACTGAATCACCGGCGTGCGTGGTCGTTAAAACCAGGTGGCCGGTCAGGGTGGCTTGAAAGGCGGATTCGGCGGTGGGCCGGTCGCGAATCTCGCCCACGGCGATCACGTCCGGATCCTGCCTCAGAACCGCCTTGACAAGCTCTGCCAGCCCGAGCCCGGCACGTGGGTCAAGTGCTGTCTGTGCCACACCTTCCAGAGCAGATTCGATGGGATCCTCAAGCGTCACCACACTTCGAGCATGCTCTGAGGCATTGACGATTTCCCTCAAGCAAGCGTAAAGCGTAGTGGTTTTGCCCGACCCCGCCGGGCCGGTGATCACCACCATGCCAGATGTCCATTCCATCGCTCGCTTTACAGACTGGAAAACAGCTTCAGGGAGTCCAATCTGGGCCAGACTTTCACGACTCCTCGTGGCTTCCAGAAATCTCAACGCCGCACGTTCCCCATGAAGCGTCGGAAAGGTGCTGATCCGGACTTCCCGCCGATTCATCTCGAGGCTGGCAGGAATTCGCCCCTCTTGAGGCACATCAAGGCGATAGGTGAGAAGCCCTGAGAGAACTTTCAGACGTGCCACCACAGGTCCTGACACTGGCTGAGGAATCGATCCAACGGGATGAAGAACACCGTCGATCCGCCATCTCACCAAAAGGCCATTTGCTGAGGGCGTCAGATGGGCATCACTCGCCCCAAGGGCAAAGGCTTCAGCCAATATCGCATCCACAATGGAAGGCACATCAGGCGCGGTTTTACCAACACACCTGATGCCAATCTGATCCTGAAACCGACTGGATAAAAGACTTTCCTGATGCGTATCCGTCATGAATGCACTTTTTCCATTTTTTTCAGGATCAATCAGAAAAGCCAACGAATCATCTGGTTGACTTTGGGCCTTCCAAAGGTCCTTTGGTGAGGGTCCGAATCCGGCACAGCATGTTGTCGGCCGTCAGATAAAGCGTGCTGCCATCGTCGCCCCAGGCACAGTTGGCCGTGGCCACTTTCGGATCAATCCGGCCCAGAAGTTTCCCATCAGAGGCATAAACATGGACACCGCCCGGACCTGTGGCAAAAACGTTCCCGGCTTGATCCAGCTTGAGACCGTCCGGCAAGCCCGGCTTTTTTGCGGCCAAAAGCTCTGAAGTATCTGCGAAGACTTTCCCAGCCCCCAGACCTCCATCAGCCGTGACAGGATAGGCCATGATGACGGGGCGATCGAAGTCGGAATTGGCAACGTAAAGTGTTTTACCGTCAGGAGAAAAGGCCAGCCCGTTCGGAAACTTGAGCTCTTTGGTGAGCAGGCTCACATGACCGGTTTTATCGAGCCGATAGACACCGCTGAAGTCCAGTTCACGGGCTGGATCGGCGGCGCCTTTGGCCAGCCCATAAGGCGGATCGGTGAAGTAAAGATCACCATTGGAGTGATACGCGCCGTCGTTTGGGCTATTCAGCCGCTTGCCGTCAAACCGGTCGGCCAAAGTGGTGAACTCACCGTTGGGTTCAAGGCGGGCCACCCGGCGATCTCCATGCTGCATCAGAACCAGTCGGCCGACACTGTCCAGAGTCAGGCCGTTGGATCCCTGACCGCTGCTGCCCTTAATCAGGCCAGTATCGCCACTTGGCTTAATAAAGGAGCGAGGCGGTTGGCCTTTGGTGTCCCATTTATAAACCACATTTTTGGGAACATCTGAAAAAACCAGTGCCTGATCGGAACTCATCCAGACCGGCCCTTCAGACCATTCGTAGCCATCGGCCAGTTTTTCGATCTTGGAGTCTTTCGCGATCAACGCGTCAAACCGTGGGTCGAGCCGAATCACTTCTCCCACATGTTCTTCAGCCGTCAGCCCCGTGGACCAGAAAAGCACGCTTAACAAAGCCAGTGATCGAATCATTCGGAGACTTGGACAAAGCATGTGTAGATAACCCCTGAGCATATTGGGAGAGGGCCTGAAACGGCTTTCATGAGCCACGATTCAAGCATGGATCTGATTCAAACTCATCTTCCTTCAAACCAGGCCCAAAGGCAACGAACTTTTCCGATGTCCTACCTACACACGAAAAAATTATCAGGAATTCAAAAAAGTCTGTTTGGAATTCGTTCTGAATGTTGTAAATTGATATTAGTGAGGTTTGAATGTTCTGAATCGTATGTCTTTCACCGCTCTTTTTGGAACATTCATGGCTTTTGATAACTCATTCTTTTGAGAAAATTTCGGTCCCGACCCGTCGAGTTTGGTGAGATCTCCGTCTTAACTCACCTCAGTGATCAGCTCAGAGTGGTTGACTCCTCTGAACAATCTCGATATGTTTCGATTTGTTCACCCATGTTACATCTTACATCCGGAGTGGTTTGAATATGTCCAATCTTGCTCAGCGTATTCGTGATATTCGTTACAAAAAAGGGCTTGGCCCCGATGCCTTGGCGGCTCGTGCCGAAATTAGCCGAACTGCGCTTTATCAAATCGAATGCGGAAAGACCGAAGTCCCTCGTGCTGGAACCATTCGGCGAATCGCTCGGGCCCTGGACGTACCGATCGATCAACTTCTAGGCTATTGGCCTTCTAATGATGAGACGGACTTGCAAGAAAATTCCAATTCAACCCTAAACGCCAACGAATCAACGACTAACTCCACGGATTGGGCGTATCCGGACGACCCTGAACTGACAAGCTATCCGGACGCCAAACGCACGTTCGAAACGGCCATCGCCCGCGACGATCTGTTTCAGAAGCTCGAAGACCTCCTCGATTCCAGGTTCGGTGATTCCATCTCCAGGATCATTCAGGAAACGCACAAAGTCATGACCTCCAGCCGATCGCCCAGAACCGCTTCCCGATCGACCAGGAATGGTCGGGCAAAGGTCACACGCTGATCAACAATCTCCGTTTTGTATTGGGCTAGTGCTCCGTCAAGTCAAGATTGTTGGGTAGGCGGGCGGCACCAGGCATCCCACCCTACATGGGCGGCTTTGTTCCTGTAGGGTGGGGTGAAGCCCACCATTCGTGGCGCGAACGGATGACGTCGATTTATCCAGTCATTCGTAA
>CAMCFM010000161.1 GCA_945874095.1 Candidatus Kuenenia stuttgartensis | reverse complement strand
TCTGGGCGGAAGCGGTTGTTGACCTGCCTCAAATTCGGTCCGTTCACGTTGTTGACAGCACCTGCCGGAATATTCTTGCCCACCGTGTGGCACTGAATACAGGCTCCCTTGGTCATCATGTTCCAGCCACCAGCCAGATAGTTGGCGTGGGCCTTCTCTTGAGTAGCCAGATAAGCCTGATCACGTTGAGGAATGGCCTGGTAGGGGAACTCCGCTCCGTCTTTAGCTGCGAAATAGTTCGCAAGTTCCGCTGTCTCCGAACGCTTCGGATTGTAATGGAACTTCGGCATTCGCAGATTAGCGGCTGGACGGATCGGATATGGATCTTTCAGGAACGCGGTCAACCATGGGGTTTGCACCTTCTGGCCTTCACGCAGCAATGGAGGAGGCATCCGGTTCCACTGGCTCAGATATTCCACGCCGTTTTCAGTATGATTCCAAGCTGTGAAGATCCAGGCAAAGTCACCCCCAATGGCAGGTTCCTGCTTGACCTTATCGAGCTTCATCGAAATATTGTCGCCGACCTGGAAGGTGTGACCACCAATCGTGACAGGCTGCCAGACTTGAATCGTCTGAGGCTCTTCAGCTGGCAGTGTGCTGTCAAACAGCATCATGCCTTCAATGGTCACGTCCTGACCGGCTTTGGCTTCCAGGTCAACGGTAGGCTGATTGTCAGGATCAAAAGCAAGTTTTGGATCCTTGATCAAGTTCTTATAGTCAGTGGCGCGGGCACCATAGCTCACAGAGACGTTTGTTTCCAGGTCAGGCAGAACGTCTGCAAACTTGGTTCCAGCCGTGATCGTGTACTTCGGCATCTCAAGGACGTGACAGCCCTTACAGTTATACCTGTCGATCAACTTATGCCCCTGTGCCAGTGCCACCTTTTGAGGGGTGTACTTCGGCAGGAACTTGGAATTGATCTTATCTTCGACCAGACCAAGTACGAAAGTCATCACTTCTTCGACAGCGGCATCGTCGTTGGCCCAGGTGAACTGAGGCATACGCAGGCGGTCGTCCCAATCCTTCAGATTTTCGTTCGTCTTTTTGTAGTCATAACTACGAGGTCGGTGCAGCTTCTGGTAGAGGAAGCCCATACGAGTGTGCTCAGAAAGCTTCTCGCTATAGTATTCATCAGTCCCGTCGCGCTTGCCGTCCTCTTCCTTTTGATCGATCAAATACTCATTGATGTGAGCAAAATCGAGCTTGGCAGGACTCTTGGACCCCCAGGCATTGAGTGGAGTACCAATCGGCTTGGCATTCTCATAGCCAGTGATGGTATGGCAACCGAAGCAGCCAAGACGGCTGACGGACTTCTCGCCCAGATAGACCAGTTTCTCGTCGGTAGACATCTTTCCAACTGTTGTTGGAAGATCAACCAGGGAGACTCCACCCTTACGCTTGTACAGGGTTACGAGTTCATCAAGAGCCTTGCCCACTTCTGGGTCGCTCACTGGAGGGAGTTCTTCAAAGGTCTTCGGGACGTCAGACTTCACCGTCAAAAGCCAGGCTGCAATGTTGGCTGAATCTTCCAGAGAAATCTGAAGGTTTGGCATCAGAGTCTGTGGATGGTACTTCTCGGGAGCGTGGATCCAGTTCGCCAGCCAGCCTTCACCGGTCTTGGCGTCAGGAAACTTCGCGGAGACGTTCGAAAGGTTCGGGCCGTAGTCGGCAGCCACATAGCCTTGAACTGGCTTGGGGAACTTGTCGGCAGGGAATTCTTTGTGAGCATGACAAGCAACACATCCCTTTTGCAGGAACAGATTCTTACCAGACTCGGCATTCCCGGCGGATTTCACTTCCTGAAAACCGTCAGGCTTTGTGCTCTTAGAATAGAGGAATGCGGTAATGGCATGAATTTCTGCATCACTCTTGGGCTGATCCACTTTCGCGGCATTGTTGGTCAGGCCGTAGAAAGCGGGCATTCTTGTGTCAGGACGGAAGGTGTGGGGAGCTTTGATCCACTTGGCTGTCCAATCCTTGGTGGTCTTCGAGGAAATGTGCTTCAGGTTTGGTCCAACCGGCCGATTATCGGTCATGTCAGGACTTGTTGAACCTTCTCCACCAACCTGGTGACAACCTGTGCAACCATACTTGGTGATCCGGTTGTAACCTGCCTGGAGCTTTTTGGCTTGTGGGATATCTGTCACCTGAGTGTGACACTTGATGCAGGAGCTTTCAGTGAAACGGGTTGGAAGCATTGGGAAATCCCAGTGGTGCATTTCCTTCCAGTCGTGCTTCTTTTCCCACTCATGCTTTTCATGAAGGTCGGAAGGCTCGTGCGAAGAGTAGGTGAAATCCGTCCCGGAGCCTTGTCCACCGTGACACACAGTACAGCCGAATTTGTTGATCGGGTGAGGTCCGTTGGCATCCAGATACAGTCCAGCTTTCACCACATTGCCCTTGGGATCCACTGATGTGGCTCCGCTGGTCAATTGTGGATGCGAATGAAATTCAGGCTTGAGTTTATCATTACCTGGATCACTGTGGGCATAGCCCAATTTATCCATCCCCTGGTGACAGGTGGTACAACGATCGTATCTTGGAACTTCTTTGAAGTTATAGTTGATCGTGAGTTCCGGAAGGCTGATCTGCTGAATCCGCTGCGGAGGAGCAGCGAGGTCGAGTCCAGGAAGTCCACGAATCACGGCTGCCATCTTATTGATGATCGAACCTTCGCCATAGACTTTGTCTTTATCTGCAAGTGTTCGCTTGACGCGATTCACATCCAGCTCAAGACGATCCTTTTCCTTCACCAGAACGTCAACATTACCTTCAAGGGCCTTTAGCTCTTTCTTGGCGGATTCAAACTCATTAGACTTCGCCTGAAAAGCGACTGTAAAAGCATTCAGTGATTTTTCGGCTGGTACAATCGTCGATTCAATGTAGCGTCTGGCCGCGGCATCCTCACCACGGTCAATCATGCCATCATAGAGTGAACGTAGACTGTCAAGTTCGGCTTTTTGGAATCGCTTCTTGGTGTCGAGGTCGGCAAACTGACCTTCGATGCTTTTGATCTCTTTGTTCTTAGCAGCAATCAAAGGCCCGTTGCCATTGGCTGTGGCCTCAGCTTGAGCGATCTTCTGGTTTATAGCATCAAGCTCTTTGGAGTGCTGAGCGAGAAGCTCTTCCTGCTTCTTCTTCTCAAGCTCGCCAAGCTTGGTGGTTTCAACCAGGTGGAATTCTCTTTGAATCTTTTTCCACGGCCGAATGTGGTCAGCGCCGATCATCCACACCGTTGCGCCAAGGAAGGCGATACTCGACACGGCGAAAACCACATGTAAAGTGGATGTCTTACGGTAGGTTTCTTCTGTAGCAGGCATGGTCGAAATGAATCCTCGTCCGTTGGGCTGAAAATGTGCTAAACGGCAAACCGGTTGTCAACCCTTGAGTGAACCCGAAAGGACACTATCTCCGGTTTGGGGGGGGCGGAAGTTACGGGTTATTCCGAAAACTTCACCAACCGAAACACACTCAGCGGTCGGGATGATACCCGACCGCACCTTCGCAAAGCAGAATCAGATGTTGAAGAAGTACTCAGGGATGGCCACGATGTACTTCAGGTTGATGGTCCAGCGAAGAACCATTTTGATTGGCAGACTTGCCATGAAGAGTAGCAACATGGCCAAAACCGAATAGCGGATAATGCCTGACTCAGCGACATATTTCTTGAAGAATACGACATACATCAAGCCTGGAAGAATTGCAAAATAGCCAAGAGTCAGCAAAATCCCAGGAAGTTCACGTATCAGGATCGCCGATGGACGACTTTGCCGTAACCATTGAATCCAGAAAATGTCAGAGAGATTGACGTTGTTCAAAGGCTCCAGCTTGTGGATATCCCAATACTCATATGGACCAAAGAAGTTCCAGTTCGGGCCACGCAGGAAGGTTCCCAAAAGAATCAGGACAACCCAGAGCACAAGAAAACCATACTGGAAGGTCGCATAAGCAAACATCCGCTGACGGATCGTGTAGTAACCGTTGCCAGCTTTGTTTGTATCGATATATGGCATGGCCATTGTACCGATGACAATAAAAGTTGGGAGCACCACACCAGCCATCCAGGGATCGAAATAGACCAGCATTTCCTGAAGTCCAAGGAAGTACCAGGGAGCTTTCGAGGGATTTGGGGCCTGAGTCGAACTCGCAGGTTGTTCCAGAGGAGCCTGCAGGGCAATGGCCCAAAGAATCAGGGCTACGGTCCCAATAACCAGTGCAATCAGTTCGGTGTAAACAAGATCTGGCCAGGTCAGTGTTTTTTCAGATCCCAGTTCTTCAAGGTTAGGCAGGCCTATCGCCATACGTGCATCGTTGATGACGGCACGACGGAGACCAAGCCAGGTGAAGAATGCGACGAGATAGATCAGGCCGATGATCGGAACGTTGTCCGGCTTGGTCACAATGTCTCTGAAGTCGTAATCGGTCATGGACAGGCCGAAGAACAAGAGCGAGAGATTCAGACCAGCCCAGGCGGTGATGCCGTTGGCAAAGAATTTGCGGAAGACGATCATCGCTATGAATGCCAGAGTCGCAATCGTGAAAAAGCTGGTCGCTCCGGATGCACCATCGATGGCATCACGAAACAATTGAGGCATCGCATATTCAGCCCCGAGGGAATAGGTCATTCCCATGACTGCAAAGACCATGGTGGACAATGACCAAACACCGGTCACGATGGCCCTGTTGAGAGGCCCACCGATACCAATTGCTGGCTGATGATCGTTAAGGCTTGGCTGTCTATCACTGTGCTCCGCGTCGTGCTCCGCAAAGAATGCAGCATCAGCAGCAGAGAAAATGGCCAGAATCATGGAACCTATGGAAAGGAACCAGAATGACATTTTCATACTGATGATTAAGAAGATTCCGCCAAGGCCGTAGAACAACCATGTTGAACCACGAAGCCAGTTCGGCATGCGTCTGGTCTTTGGACCAAGACCATCGCGACTGGCACCTTCCGACACCAACTCACCATAGCTTATATAAGCTGCGGCACAGGCGTTGAGGATCGCGCTGATTAAGAAGAACCATGAGAGACCGGCCATAACGCCGGGAGTCAAGTCGGGATGATGATTCATCGCCACAAACCCAATCGTGAAGAAAGTCCCAAACCGACAAATCCTTGGAATCGACCTGTCGCCAGGCACGCGGGATCACATCGCCGTGCCTGACTCGAATGGTCGTGAACCCAATTTACATCGGGCCGCTGATACCACCGTCCTTGCGGACACGCCAGAAGTGAATCATGATGAGCAGACTGACTGCCAGTGGAATGGCTACACAGTGCAGCACATAGAACCGGTTGAGTGTCATCTCACCCACCGATCGCCCTGAGAGCATAGCAAACTTGGCATCAGAGAAACTGGTGATGAGCGGTACACCATTGAGCACCAGCAAACTGGCACCCGGCCCTTCCACACCAACACCCGGAGTCGCACGAGCCATGTTTGATCCCACGGTAATGGCCCAGATGGCCAATTGATCCCATGGAAGCAGGTAGCCTGTGAACGACAAAAGCAGTGTCAACACCAGTAACAGTGTTCCCACCACCCAGTTGAATTCTCGAGGCGGCTTGTAACTGCCTGTCAGGAAGACTCGATACATGTGGAGCCAGACCGCGATCACCATCGCGTGGGCCCCCCATCTGTGCAACTCACGCATGATTCCAAGCGTGGTCACATCCCGAAGGTTCAGAATGTCGTTGTAAGCGTGTTCCAGCGTCGGCCGGTAGTAGAACATCAGAAGAACGCCCGTAACCACTTCTACAAGGAAGAGGAAAAAGGTCGTTCCGCCCATGCACCAGGTATAGCTCAGGGCAATTCCCTGACGACGCACGCTGACGGGGTGAAGGTGGAGGAAGAAGTTGGTCAGCATCACCACCACTCGGTTCCGACGATCAGTCGGCATCGGGTGGCGGAAAACGCTCTTCCAAATCTGGTTATCCGTAATCTTGTCGGCGATGGACATGGCTGTTTCTGGATGTTCCCTACAAAAGCACGATGACTAGTAATCCCACATTGTTCTTACTATCAGACATTTAATCATTTAAATGTCTGATCTGTGAAGAATTTAGACTGGAATGAAACTGTCAGGATCGTTCCACTGGCCAAGTTCTTCCTGATACTTCTGAGCTTTGTCCACAACAATCTGGCCATCATCACCCACGGAAAGTTTGAATCTTTCCAAAGGACGTGGTGCTGGACCTTCAAAGTTCACGCCCGAGACATAAAAGCCTGAGCCGTGACATGGACACTTGAATTTCTGTTCGCTAGCCAGCCAGTTCGGCGGGCAGCCAAGGTGCGTACAAATCGTGGAGAGTGCATAGATCGAATCCTGCCCGTTAAACACGGACCGGACAATCCAGAATCCCCATTCAGCCTTCCAGCGTTCATTCACCTCGCCGGGCTCGAATTGACTCGAAGGCCCAACTTTGATCGTACTGGGTGGTTCTGCCAGTACGTTAGGAAAGAAAAAACGTCCTAGCATCGCCGAGAAAGCGACCAGGGCCGCGCTGAAAGTTGTCCACGCAATGACCAGCCAGGCTGTGGCAGGAATGGCACCAATCATGAATCGGCGACGTGTGCCCTGAAGGGCTGCCATGGCCGCATTTTTGTTCGGTCTTGGTGGAAGATTTAAACCTTCCTTCTTGGCCGCTGGCTTAACAGCTGCAGCCGCTTTGGCAGGAGCTGGCTTGGCCGCGGTCTGCCGGAGTGCTTCTGCCAAGTCTTTCGGATCGTTCATTTCCGAAAGCGGTGGCAATGTCCGGGCTGCTGCTACAGGCTTGGCCGCAGCAGGTGCCGCAGCGGCAGTTGGAGCGGAGCCAGTTGCTCCGGCAATCGCCTTCGCTGCAGCAAGCTTTTCTTTGAGTGTCAGTGGGCGTCCCAGTTCGGCAGCCGTTGGAGCTTTCACGGCAGGGGCAGCAGTTGTCGCTGCAGGGGCTGCCACTGGAGCCGATTCAACAGCTGCTGAAGCGGGCGCTGCCGGGGCAGAATTCGCTTTCGCGGCCGCGAGCTTCTCTTTCAGAGTCAGAGGTCGCCCTGTCGGTACGGCTGGTGCTGAAGGCGCTGGTGCTGCAGCAGCCTTGGGAGCTGGAGAAGGAGCGGCCGCAGCAGCAGGTTCTGGTGTTCCTGCAGCCTGGGTGGCTCTCGCCTTTGCCAGAATGTCTTTCACGTTCGGTCGATCAGCCATGGATGAGTCTTTCCGCATCGGACCAAGTTGCGATATCGGATCATAGCCTTCTATCGCTAAGTGATGATTCACTCAACCAGCAAATATGATACCATGACAACCACGGTTTTTTAAGTTATCCTAAAGTCTTAGTTAACCTCATTTTTGAGATTTCACTAGCTTTGTGTGCTTCTCAGGTTTCCGGAATCCCATTCAGGGATTTCCACGAATCCAGATCATCACCCTGACAACTTCTCCCACGATTGCTCATTTATCCTATCGACGCAGCACTAGACTGTCCAGAGACTATCTGGCCATGTCCCAAATAATTTGTGAAAAAAAACACAAGTCTCAGATTCGATCCGTGTTCTTCGTTACGATTTGGGCTTCGAACAGAAAAAACTTCGACCGCTTTCGTCCCTGAAATCGTTCAGTTCCTGTCGGTTTATTCCTTTGATACCAATTGGTCCAGTTGCTTATCGCGGATCAAGCTCTCATCCTCTTCCAGATGGAGGTAATGCAAAATCCGATGCGCCATGGGGGCCAGAATGATCCCCACCACAACCAGGAATATCAATCCGGAAAATAGCGCGTAAAACGACGCAAATATCTTTGCAGCATCATTATGCAACGGATCAACAGGCCCCATTCCGCCTAAAATCATTGACGCATTCAGGAGTGAATCCACCCACCCAAATCCGCCCAGAACATGGTAGCCCAAAACCCCTATTCCCAACGAGACAAACATCAGTACGAATGATGCAACTCCATGCAACAGCATCCGCTTTGCAAACTCGACATGAGCCAGGATCGGACGCTTTCTGTGCTCATACATTTTCAGACCTTAACTTCCCTTAGACCATAATCTTGCGTATCGGGTCCACATGCTCCACACCTACCAGCCGCTGATCCAGACCACCGTAAAAGTACGACAATCGGTTTGGGTCCAACCCCATCCTGTCCAAAATCGTTGCATGCAGATTCTTCACATGGAACCGATCATCAACAGCAGCGGCCCCAAGCTCGTCAGTCGTCCCAACCGAGACTCCGCCCTTGATTCCACCACCGGCCAACCACATCGTAAATCCATA
>CAMCFM010000160.1 GCA_945874095.1 Candidatus Kuenenia stuttgartensis | reverse complement strand
AGCTTGATGGCCTTGGATGCAGTTGGATCGTCGATCGAACCTTCGGCAATCCAGTCCCGGATAAACTCATGGGATTTTGTGTTTCGAGAGAGCCTCAGGCCACCTTCGTGAGCCACCTCGCCCAACGGTTTGCGAAGCACCAGACTGGCGTCAGGGGCGAAGACATCGATTCGGCGTCCACCTGCTTCACGAGTCAGAATCGTGTAATCCTGATCAGGAAGATAGCCTCTAAGGCTCAGCTTGAATCCGCCCTTACCTGTGGGCGTTCCATGGCAGGCACCCATGTTGCAATTGGCTTGACTGAAGGCTGGAACCACATCGTTACGGAACGATACGGGATCCGGTGCATTCATGCCTGTTACAGAGACTTTGACCATCGACGAAGGGCCGCCTGGGACCTGTGCCATGATGGTCGTGCTGCCGTCTGCAACGGGGATCACCCGTCCGGACTTCAGGACTTTGGCCACTTTGTCGTTGGCTGACGACCAAGTTACATCACGCGTAAAGTCGGCACGCTTGTTGCCAGGCAGGTCGCCGTTGGCAATCAGTTGGGATGTGGATCGATGCCCCTTGAGGGCAATATCTCCAGGCACAATCGCCAGAGCAGTCGGCTTCGGGGCCGGCTTTGGCTTCTGGTCGGGGATGGTCACAACCACTTTGGTTTTGGGCGGTACGGCTTCAGCCGCAATGGATCCTGACACTTTGGCACATAGAGCCAGTGCAATCAGTTTAGTCAGGATGCCGAGTCTTGGTCGGAGATTCATGGCGGGAGCCCTCGACGCGGAAAATGGGCGGGTCGAGACGTCTTGTCCGGTTCTGGAAATCGATCGAGTGGGATGGATACCACCACAAAGCAAGTTCACAGGGAAAGATGCGGCCTAAGGCAGGTACATCGTCGCGGAGGACGTCGGGAAGGATCAAGGCAAAGCAGTATCTGGTCAAAGATATCGACCAAATAATGCTTTCATAACATATTCTATCATGTTTATCTCGTGAAGGTAAAGCGCAAAATCGGAAATGTTGAACCGAATTCGAGACACTTCAACTCTCCAAATTCAATCGGAGGTTTTTGCGCAATCAGAGTATGAATAAGTTGTTGCGAGTAGATCCCTGTAAACGGAAAGGGTCTCGTTGGCGGTTTTCTCCCAACAAAATTGCAAGCCCCGAGCTTTTGATCTCTGGGCCAGACTGATGCTCCAATCGTCGTCGTGTTCGAGTCTATGGATCAGATTTGCAAGCTCCCGGGCGTTTTCAGGCGAGAAGTAAGCAGCCGATTCCCCTGCCACTTCTGGAAGACTTGCAGACGAGCTTGAAAGGATTGGGCAACCCACGGCCATGGCCTCGACCAGCTGGAGCCCGAATCCCTCGTGCTTGCTCGGGTAGACCAGTCCCATGGCACCAGCGTAAAGAGCGGGCAGGTCAGAGTCACAAACTTTGCCAAGAAACTGGACCCTGTCACTGAGATTTAAGACTCTGGCCTGTTCCTTAAGCTGTTCGGCATCAGAGGCTGATCCGCCTGCGATCACAACCCGGGTGGAGCTTTCCGAGCTTATAAGCTTGATAGCTTCAATCAAAAGCGTAAGGTTCTTACGTTTTTCAAGCCCGCCGACGTAAAAGACGTAAGATTCAGGCTTCAGCTTATAGCGATCCAGAACTGTCTGGATTTCAGCCTTGGTTTGGGGTTTGAATTGAGGATCGGCAGCTTCAGAAATGATTCGGATTTTTGACTTTTTAACGCCGAGATATTCTGTCAATTCCTTCGCTGAAAATTCGCTGACAGTGATGATGCAATCGGATCGGATTCGTGTCTCCCAAAGATAAAATCGGCTGAGAATGGATCGCGGGTTGAAAGTGTCGGCCCATGAACGGTCCTCAAGCATATCTATGGCGTCGTGCAGAGTGGCCACTGTGACGCATGGGGCGAACATGGGAAGTCCGAAATGATAAGGCGTATGAAGAATATCGAGCTTCTCCATTCGTGCCATTCGAGGGAGCCATTGCTCTTGCCATTTTGGATAAAACATCGGGCCAGATGTGATTTGATTGAGGTTTTTAGCGATCTCAGGGGCATCGAAAATGGACTGATATTCCGGGCTGACCGAATTCTCGCTGATCAAATACACTGTGGCCTGATTGGTTCTTGCAAGTGCGCTGACCAGATTCACGGTATATCGGTTCCAGCCCCGCATTGCCCCGTTCTCAAGCAGGCGGGCATTGATACCAACTTTTAATTTCTTCATCTTTTCAGTTGCAATCGAGATTGCATCTGCTGGTAGATTGAAATCAGTGAATTCGTCACAGATTCAGGGCCACATTTGAGTTCAATCAGCCGTCGACCCTGGGTGGACAGGCTTGATGCCAATTCGTTGTTTGTTAACACATCGACAACCGAACGGATCAACTCCTCGTCTGTTTCGCCAGTCATTGCATGTTCACGGTGAACGGCATCCAGCCCTTCAATTCCGGCTTGATTGGTCACGACGGGTAATCCGTAAAGCATGGCTTCCTGAACTTTTACCTTCATTCCGCTACCAGCCGAAGGAGCATAAACCAACGCGTCAGCCTGATGGAAATAAGGCGTAATGTCAGGCACATTTTCAATCACTTCGATTTCATCGGGTTTGGCAAAATCGTTAAAATGCTTGCACGCATCTCGTCCGACGATCTGAAGTTTGGAATTTGGGACAGCCGCCTTGATTTCCGGCCAAAGTCGTGTCAAAAGCCGATGTGCAGCTGCGTGTGATGGCGGCCAGAACATGGATCCAATACAGGTGACGACGGGGCGTTCGGTTGGGTGTAATGTTGGCCTGAATTCGTAGTCATGGATGTTGATTGGTAGTGGGACGATATGGATTTCAGCAGCTGGATGAATTTGCCTGAGCGTTTTTGCCATTTCCTCTGATAGGACGCGAAAATTCCGGTATTTCTGGATTAATTGAGTCTCGGAATAAATGATTCGATTTCGGCTCGATTCCCGAAGTACATTTATGGCTGGTCTGGCAGCATCAAGGTCGGTTTTCAGGAAGTTGAGCAAGCTGACAAGGACTCGGTCAGGATCGATTTTTCGAGGTAGGGCGTAAGTTGTCCAGAGATGTTCGACATGCGCGATATCGAAATGGTTCTCAAACCATGATTTGCGGAAGCTTTTCGTTAAACTTCTTCCTGACATATATGATAGAGGCATGAGCAACCCCTTGATTTTATCGGTCCATCGGCTTCCCGTTCCCGGCGAATGAAGTTCAACGGTTTGGTGAAAGTCAGGGAAGTTTTTTATCAGTTCCGCTCGATCACGATCCAGATCGGTCGAAGTTGCAAACACTTTTTCAAGTGTAATGGGCGAACGCGTACCCAGGTCGAACTCTCTTTGTTTGATCGTTTCAAAGATGGCAGCGAATGATCGGGTTGCTGCGGAAATATTGGGCAGGGGGGGCTCGTTCAGGATCATACCAACGCGAATGGAACTCATGGACAAAACTCATTCTTCAAAATCAAAATTCAGGAACTTACAAGCGATCAGTTTACGCCTGCAATGAACAGGCGTAAACTTATAGGGCGTGAGACAGGATCAGCGGGAGCGTAAGATCTCCGCCAATCGGGCGACGGGGTAGTTTTCGAGGGTCATGACCACTTCATCGGCTCCAGCGTCGGTCAGCACATTCAGGGGGTTGGTCGTGCCCACTCCCACAGCGTGCATTCCGGCGGCTTTAGCGGCTTCGATACCAAAAACGGCATCTTCAAAAACAACACAGTTTCGAGGATCGACACCGGCTCTTTCAGCCGCTTTCAGAAAGACTTCTGGGTCAGGCTTGCCGTTCTGAATGTCTTCAAGACCGACAATCGACTTGAATCGATCTTCGAGGCCGCAGCTTTCGATGGTTAGGAAGAGGTTGGGGCGTGATCCGGAGGAGCCTATGGCCAGGCTGAATTGGTGGGAGTTGAGTGTGTTGAGGAGGTCGTGGACTCCGGCCATGAGTTCGATCTGTCCGCGAGCGAGTTCACGATAGCAGATTTCTTTCAACTCGCCCAAGGCTTGAGCTTCGTCTCTGGGCAGGGTTCTGCCGAAAATTCGTTCGAAAATGGTGTAGTTTGTGAGTCCAAAGGTGTCGCGCACGAAGGCATGATCGATTGGCAGATTTTGACGATTACCGAACTCCACCCAGGCTTTGGAGTGGAAGTCGAGGCTGTCCACAAGCACACCGTCGTGGTCAAAAATGGCTAGCAGAGGAGGTGTCTGGCTCATATTCAGGCAATATCTCAAAAGTTCGGCAGGCTGTTTTTCAATTCAAATGGTCTGCTGGGCTGCCCCTCAAATTTTATGATTTGCTGGTATTAGCTTAGCAAACTAATCAGAATCATTCATATATCATTCATCTGAAAAGCAGTTTACCGTTGCAAAAATGGAACGGTGAACTGCTTCTGACCTGAGATTCAGGAAGCCGATCCAATGATCGCTTCCGCTTCGATTTCCACCATCATGTCCGGATTGATCAGCTTGGAGACTTCCACAATGGCCGTGGCTGGTCGGATCACCCCAAAGATTTCACCGTGAGCCTTGGCGACTTCTTCCCATCGGCTGATATCGGTGACGTAAATCCGTGTCCGAACCACATCGCCAAACGTGGCGCCTGCTTCTGCCAGAGCTTTCTCGATGGTTTCGAGAATCACTTTGGTTTGGACGTAAGGGTCGTTCACGCCTTGGATTCCAGCAGATGTGGAGCTTGTCGTGCCGCTCACATGCACGATGTTCCCAATTTTGACAGCCCTGGAATAACCCATTTTAGGTTCCCAAGGTGATCCAGAGGTGATGAGCTGACGGTTTGACATCGTTTAAACCCTTTTTGATAGATGAGTTAAGGCTGTTTCTGATTACGACTTCAGCAAGCCCTGACTCGACCATGACCGAGTGCATTCAGAGTGAATATAACCGACGATTCAAGCCCCGGCGTGGTGGCCTGGATGGGCCCTTTCAAGGCATCCACAGCCCGATGGGATCATCTTGAGTGGGCTGCAACAGTTATTAGGATTGAAAACCTGGCGGACGGCGGTCATGGCGTTCAGGCTATCGTCTGAGAAAAGCATCTTCATGAATTCGATCTTTTCGACGCCAATCCCATGCTCGCCGGTGGCTGATCCGCCCACGGCGATGCATTCGGAGAGAATTTCGTGGCTTGCTAGAAGAACCCGCTTCACCTGTTCGGCATCGCGTTCGTCGAATAGCAAAATCGGGTGAATATTGCCGTCGCCAGCATGGAACACATTACCAATACGGAGGTTGTATTTTTCGCTGATCGACTGGATGAAGTGCAGGATGTGTGGCAATTTGGTTCGGGGAACCACACCGTCCTGAGTGCAGAAGGTGGGCGAGATGCGTCCGATGGCTCCGAAGGCCGACTTACGGCTCTTCCAGACTGCCATATACTCAGGCTCTTTACGCGTTCTCCATGGAATCCGCTTCTGAACTGTCCCTTGATTTTTCAGGACAATTTCCGCAATCGCATCGGCTTGATCGTCAAGACCAGCTTCGAGACCGTCGGTTTCAATGATCAAAACCGCTCCGGCTTCGGTCGGGAATCCGAAGTGAAATGCTTCTTCCACAGCCTTGATCATCAGATTGTCGAGCATTTCAAGCGCTGCTGGAACGATCCCGCTGGCGATAATATCCGAGACTGTCTGAGTGCAGCTCTCGATGGAATCAAAAACGCCCAGAAATGTGCGGCCAGCTTCGGGGTCGCGGGTCAGCCTGACGATCACTTTTGTGACAATTCCGAAGGTGCCCTCGTGGCCCACAACAAGGCCAATCAGGTCAAGGCCCGGCATCTCTTCGCAAGTCCCTCCAATGTCCATGATCGACCCATCGGGCATGACCATTTCCACGCCCATGATATGGTTGACGGTCACCCCATATTTCAGGGTGTGTGGACCGCCGGAGTTGGTCGCAACATTGCCTCCAATGGTGCAGGCTGTCTGGCTCGACGGATCAGGGGCGTAGTGAAAGCCAGTTCCACTTAAAGCACGTGTCAACCAGACATTCACAACACCAGGCTCAACGACGGCAAACCGGTCGCGGATGTTGATTTCAAGAATTTTCTTCATCCGGGTGAGGCTGATCATGACACCACCACCCACCGCCAAAGTCCCGCCAGCGAGAGAAGTTCCAGCCCCTCTGGGTACAAACGGAACACCGTGTTTGTTACAAATTTTAACGATATCGACGACATGATCGCGGCATGTAGGGAAAACCACGACATCAGGCACGTTCTTTTCAATGACATACCCATCGCATTCATAGACGATAAGTTCATCATGATGGGTGATCAGATTTTCGTCGCCGATGGCATGCTGGAGGTCTTTGATCAAACGAGCCACGACTTCATGGTCAGGGTGCGGCAAGTGGGCCAGGCTGTCCGTGATCGGGCTTGCGAGTTCAGAGGAGTGGGATGTGGCTGTGGTCATGGAGATTTTTTTGAGAGACTTGGCTCAGGGAATGGATTCAGTCAGATCTGACTTGATGATTGTCTGGTGACGGTAGCAAAAGTATAGCGAAATTGGATGCGATGCGTCACTCGACATTTGAGCCGAGAAATTTTGGTAGTGGTGTAAGTCACTATATTTAAATAGTATAAGATGGTTTTTAGAGACTTGATATTCATTGGCAGAGCAGGAGGCCTGACGTTATGTGGGGAGCGTGCAAAGCGTTTAGATGATAAAAATGGCGTCAAGCGGGCGCGGGTTACGAATCTGCCTCAAATTTCAGGTCCTGTTACGATTGTACCAAGTAAGCCTGTTATATAGCCTCAACCTCTGAGATTGCGTCGATTTTCTAACTTCTGGGAGTTCTTTACGAGCATCATTCAGGCAATGATAAGAGAGAAGTTTGCATTGAGCCTGAGAGGTTCTGTTTGCAACGAGCCTTTTTGAATCATCTGAACGACACCTTGAATTCGAGATTCGCACGAGCCATGAGTATCACTTCTCTGAACCCAATGGGTTTGATCAAATGTCTGGTCCAGAATCGTAAGTGCATGTACGTCTTGGTGGGACTCAGTTTAGGACTGGGCCATGCGAGTGCGGCTGAGCCATACCTTGATGAAAACGGTTACTATTGGTCAGGGACTAAAACGAATCTCGAAAATCCAGTGATTCTGGATCGGGCTGAACTCCAGAAACTCACGAACGGGCGTTCCCAATGGGTGCTCAATGTAGACGGGAAAAATCTTGTAAAGCCTGCCGCAGGTGACTTCTACGACTTCTCAAAAAATCCTCGCCTGAACGAACTTACGACGGCACTTCAGAATCTTAAATCCAGGAACAGTCGTGTCGAGGACGAGCTTGAAGATGTTTTGAGGCGAAGTGTCAGGCTGGTAGACAATGGCCAGGTGGGGCGTTTTTCCGATCTGCTGGTCCGGCTTCGTCAAGGCAAGAAAGGCCAGGAGATCGAGACTCAGATGAACGAGTTCATTGTGGCTCCTGATACGAAGCGGCTTTTGGCGGATCGTGATCAGAAGCGCCAGGCTGGATTTGACGAACTTGAAAAACTTAATCAGGGTCTGCGTATGGAATTCAGTCAGAAAGTGGTTGCAACGGTGAACACCATGGTGGTGTCGGAACGAGCCTTGTTTGTACCTGTCTCGGCCGGGTCAAAGCCGCTCGAAACGGACGATTCACAGGAGGGCTATTCGGAGTCACTTGGGATCCCTTATCGTCTGATGCAGCAACCAGATGGGAATTACTACGCAATACTTACAAACAAGCCTCAGCCAGGCAGTGCTGGCGATACCCTGGAACTGATTCAGGGCGATGCCGTGACGGCGATCAATGACAGGCCGATTCGAAGTGCTGAAGATCTGGAGCGAGTCACGGCCCCTCAAACGATTGTGACAGTTGCCAAGCAACTGGACGGTCAGCCAAAACGCCTTACGGTCCAGTTCCTGATCAAGCGTTAAACCAACCTTTTTCTGGCCAGAACCAGCCCGGCGGTTGAGAGGATCATCATGACCCAAGTGCCGGGTTCAGGAACCGTAAAAGGAGCAATGATGGTGTACTTGTAAGGAATTGCTGTGCTGTAAGAGCTTAGTGGTGTGGGGTTTGGGCTGGATATTAGCTGGCTGTTAATGTAATACCCATTTGCGTTGTAAAGCGCGGCAAGGTAATTCGGACCAGTGGGAGTTTGAGTCACAAGATCGACTGCGTAATTGACCCCGACCAGTTCATAGCGTGCGTTGGCTGAATTGAAGGCAAAAATACCGCCTCCCGAATCGCCCGTCGAAAAAATGCCTTCGGTGTTGGGCAGATTATTTGGGCCGTTGGGCTGATTGAAGTCCATCTGGATGTAGACATTGTTG
>CAMCFM010000159.1 GCA_945874095.1 Candidatus Kuenenia stuttgartensis | reverse complement strand
GATGGACGGATTTTGACGGGTATTCCGATCGGCCAGACTCCTGCCGAACTAGTCATTCGTGATGCCGAAGGCCGTGAGTTGAAGCTCCCGAAAAATCAGATCGAAGATCAGAAGCCGACAGGCTCTTTGATGCCTGCCGGGCTTGTGGATTCTCTGAGTCGTCAGGAATTGCTTGACCTGATCCGTTTCATGACGGAATTGGGCAAAATTGGTCCATATTCTGTGCCAAAAGAGCGATTGATTCGCCACTTTGAGGTGCTCGATGCCGATAATAATTCTCGTACAGCACTCTCCCGACTCTCGCATGGGGGAATCGCTCGCGGCGAACAAAAAGATCTGAACTGGAAGCCTATCTACAGTACGGTTTCGGGGAATCTGCTGAAGTCCGATTTGCCTGTGATCTCTACAACAGGCCGAGCTTCGGGTGCTTTTGCACGGTTCGCACTTGACGCCAGAACGACGGGTGATGCATTATTGAAATTCTCGACCACGGCTGGATTACAGATCTGGCTTGACGGAGTTTCGGTAAATCCTGCTCAGGAATTGAAACTGGCACTGACACAGGGTCGGCACCAACTGATCATCGCCTTGGATCCGGAAAAAACTCCTGATTCTTTGCAGATCCAGTTGCTTGATTCCAGCACCTCTCGCGTGGAATTGCTGACAGGCCCTTGAATGATGGTGGATATGCAACCTGACTTGACGGATGGACTGACTGAGATTGTCGCCACACCCAAGTTCGTACCGGCTCCCGATATATGTCGGGAGCCGCTTTCGATAGGTGGGGTGGCGATGCCATCACGATTTTTCTTCGCCCCCATGGCAGGCTACAGCAGCCTTGCATTAAGGCTTGCCCTGCGCGAGTTGGGTGGCCTTGGTCTTGCCACAACCGAGCTTGTAAACGCCCGAAGCCTGATTGAGAAGCGTCAAAAAGCATTTGAACTTTCAGAGACTTGCGACGAAGAAGAGCCAGTTTCGATCCAGCTTTATGGCCATGTGGCTGCTGAAATGATCGAAGCCACAAAGATTTGTATTGGCATGGGCGCTACCATGATTGATATCAACATGGGCTGTCCTGTGAAAAAAATCGTGAAATCTGGTGGTGGATCAGCTCTTCTTTGCGATGTGGGTGGGGCAACGGCTTTGGTGGACGCCGTGGTGAACGCTTCAAGCGTGCCTGTGACGGTCAAAATGAGGCTTGGTTGGGACGATGCCACCCCGACCGCCCCAGAACTATCACGCCAGTTTGAACAGATTGGCGTTTCAGCCGTGATTATTCATGGCAGAACCCGTGAACAAAGTTTTATGGGGACAGTCAATCTTCCTGGTATTGCAAGTGTGGTCGAAGCCGTCGATAAAATCACTGTAGTCGGTAACGGCGATGTGCTTACTCTGGCCGATGCCGAACGCATGTTTCGTGAGACGGGTTGTCATGCCATTTCCATTGGCCGAGGTGCTTTGGGGAATCCGTTTATTTTTCGGCAGCTTGATCATTGGGCGAAATTTGGAGAGCCTGGGCCTGACCCTGGCTTCACAGATCGGCTGAATCTGATGGACCGTCACTTTCACAAACTGGTGGAACTGCGCGGCGAATTTCAGGCATGTACCCAGTTTCGCAAGTCTCTGGCCTGGTATCAGCATGCGATTCGTGCGCCCAAGTACTTGTATCATCAGTTGATCAATCTCCCAAATGTGGCACGATTTGATGAGACCATTGCGGCCATGCGTTCAGAGGGGCCGGTTGGGCCTTTACCAAGCCATTTCGAGCCAAAAATACCGACCCCCAAAGGCCCCATTGATAAATGGTGATTCTTACATGGATGGTTCTTCCGGAATTGAATTGGCTTGGTTCTGCAAAGTCGTCATAATGAGTCTGACTCAGATGTATTCAGAACGATCGATCCCATGGTCAGTTAAAGGTGCTTGCTGATGACTGAATTGCAAACCAATCGACGCTACTTTCTAGCCACTTCCATGGCGGGTTTAGCTGCATCGGCAAGCTCAAAACGACTGCCTGCATCGGCGAACGAAAAAGTCCGCATCGGCGTGATTGGTGCCAGAGGCCGGGGCGCTGACTTGGTCAGTATATTTTCCAAAAACGACGGATTTGAAATTCCTGTCCTGTGCGACGTGGATTCCCGAGTCTTTTCCAAGGCTCAGAATCATCTGGAAAAGGCCAAACGGCCAGTCGCCAAAATCGAGTCGGATTTTCGCAAAATATTGGACGATAAGTCGATCGATGCCATTGTGGTGGCCACTCCTGATCACTGGCATGCTTTGATGGCCGTGATGGGCTGTCAGGCTGGTAAACACGTGTATTGCGAAAAACCAGTCAGCCATAATCTCGTAGAAGGCCGACGGATTGTCGAGGCATCGCGCAAATACAATCGCGTCGTTCAGTGCGGAATTCAACGACGCAGTTCTACGTCCGTGAAAGAGGCTGTCGATCTGGTTCGGAGCGGTGTCGTGGGTAAAGTCGGCATGGCGCGGGCCTGGATCCATCAAATTAGGCCCAATATTGGCCACGGCAAGCCCGGCGAAGTACCCAAGGGTGTCGATTTTGCCATGTGGCAAGGACCGGCTCCTGACCGACCATTTATCGAAAACCGATTCCATTATAACTGGCACTGGTTCTGGAACTGGGGCACCGGCGAGATCGGTAATAATGGAATTCATGGTGTGGATGTTGCCCGCTGGGGACTGGGTGTGGAAGGACCGACCCAAGTGACCTCAGGCGGTGGGAAATTTGTATTTGACGATGATCAGGAAGTGCCTGACACACAAATTGTGACTTGGGAATTTCCTGAAAAATGCGTGATTCAGTGGGAGCATAGGATGTGGTCCAAACATCCAACGGAAGGCTCAGGTTTTGGAATTGCCTGGTACGGCGACAAGGGTACGATGGTGATTGGCGATAAGGGCTGGAAGATTGAAGACCTTGACCCTAAAGCACCTGCTTTGGCGAAAAGTGAAGGCCCCAGCAAGGATGGAATGACTGCGCATGTCCAGAATTTTCTGGATTGTATTAAGAGTGGCCAGAAGCCGAACGCTGATATTGAAATTGGCCATCTTTCCACCCGACTTTGCCATTTAGGAAATATCGCACACCGAACTGGCCGAAAACTGACATTTGATCGAGCCTCGGAAACATTCCCGGGCGATCCTGCGGCCAATGCGCTTTTAAGTCGAGAATATTCGAGCCGATTTGCCATGCCGGCTCAAGTCTGACGGCCATTCAGAAATACAAACGATTCGGAACCCTTGATAAAAATGAAAATCAAGAAAGTAGAACTCCATCGTGTTCGACTCGAACTGGTGCGACCATTTCGCACCAGTTCTGCATATCGTACCCATATCGAGCATATTCTGGTTCGACTGATTGATTCAGACGGAGCCGATGGCTGGGGCGAGATTGCAACAGCGGTGGACCCGTTTTATAATGCCGAGACCACCGAAACTGCGTGGCATATCGCTCACGACTTTCTGGCCCCTATGGTGCTTGAGAAAAGTTGGGAATCCGTGGGGGAATTTCGGAATCTTTATGGCAAAGTGAAAGGCAACCGATTTGCCAGATCAGGCATGGAAATGGCTGTCTGGGATTTGGTCGGGAGAAAGTCAGGCCAAAGTCTCGCGGAAATGCTCGGTGGAACTCTCACTGAAGTTGAGGTGGGGGTGAGTTTGGGGATTGAAGCCGATGTTTCTACATTATTGACTCAGGTGGATAAATATGTGGAAGAAGGCTATCGGCGGGTGAAATTAAAGATTGCACCAGGCTGGGATTTAAAGCCTGTTCAGGCTGTTCGTGAGAAATATCCGGAATTGCGACTTCAAGTGGATGCCAATTCCGCATATGCCTTAAACGATATGGATCAATTGAAAAAACTTGATGAGTACCATTTACTCTTGATTGAGCAGCCGTTGGCCGACGATGATATGATCGATCATGCCGAGTTACAAAAATATCTGAAAACATCCGTTTGTCTTGATGAGAGCCTGCACCATGTGGATGATGTCCGTAAGGCTCTTGAAATGCAATCGTGCCGGGTGGTGAATATCAAGGTGAGTCGCGTGGGCGGATTAATGGAATCAAAGGCGATTCATGATTATTGTCTGGCTCGTCAGATTCCTGTCTGGTGTGGTGGAATGCATGAATTTGGGCTTGGGCGTGCGGCGAATCTTGGTTTGGCAAGTCTTGAAGGGTTTAAATTGCCGGGCGACACTTCCGGGTCGGATAAATACTGGAAACAAGATTTGATTGATCCCCCAGTGACGGTCAAAAATGGTCTCGCTCAAGTGCCGACTGGGCCAGGGCTTGGCGTGAATCTTGTGATGGATCGTGTTGCGGCTGGCCGAACCCGTTTGGCGGTACTCTGATTGCAATCAAGGAAGATCAAAGATCATGTGGGATATAAACGGATTTCAATCGGCGATTTCAAATCAGTTGGAGTTGTATCTGCACAAGCTCAGGCAGCTTGTAGAGATGGAGTCGCCTAGCGGTGATAAGGTAAGGCTCGACCAGCTGTCCCAGGTGATTGCCGATGAATGGTCGGAATTGGGTATGACCGTATCCGTTCAAAATCAAGCGGAATCTGGTAATCATCTGTTGATTCGATGGGATCCCAGTGGGGTGGATTTGCAACTTCAGCCCTGGCTTGTGGTAGGGCATTTTGATACGGTCTGGCCGGTTGGTACGCTCGAAAAAATGCCATTTCGCCAGGATTCGCATGTCATTTACGGGCCAGGTACTTATGACATGAAAGCCGATTTGGTGATGGCTTGGCTGACGGTTTTTGAAATGCAAAAAAGTGGCATTAAGCCGAGTCGGCCAGTGGTATTTCTTTGGACTACCGACGAGGAAGTGGGTAGTACCACATCACGCGAGTTGATTGAAAGTCAGGCCCGTCAGGCTTATGCAGCCTTGGTGCTCGAGCCTCCGCTGGCGAATGGGGCTTTAAAAACCGCCAGAAAAGGTGTGGGGTGCTATCGGTTGGAAGTGCAGGGGCGTTCAGCACATGCGGGCGTGGAGCCTGAAAAGGGCCGGAGTGCTATCGTGGAATTAGCTCATCAAATTTTGATGATTCAGTCTCTGGCTCGCCCCGATTTGGGAACGACACTGAATTTAGGCCAGATTGGTGGTGGGACGGCGAATAATGTGGTGGCCGAATCAGCCTGGGCTGAAGTGGATGCTCGAGTATCGACCATGGAAGAGGCAGAACGGCTTGACGATGAGATGCAATCGAAGTTGAAGCCTGTCAATCCTGATATTGTATTAACGATTTCTGGTGGATTAAATCGGCCTCCAATGGTGCGTACTCTGGAAACAGTGAGATTATTTGAGACAGCGAAAGAAATTGCAGGCAGGCTGGGTGTGAACTTGATCGAGGGAGCAACTGGGGGCGGTTCTGACGGGAATTTTACGTCGGCTGTTGGGTGCCCAACACTGGACGGGCTTGGGCTTGAGGGAGCCGGGGCACATGCGCCTCACGAGCAGATCGACCTTCGAAGTGTGCCATTTCGGGCCACTTTGCTAGCGGGGATGCTGTCGGAAGTGGCTGGAATTGAGTCAACGATCGAATTGCAATATCTCAAAAAAAGGTCATAAACTGTGGAAAAAGCTGAGATCACCATTCGCCGTCCGCACACGCCTGACGAGTATAAGTCGTTGCAGGAGGCCCAGAAAAAGGCTTGGGGAATTACTCAGGATGGATATGTGGTACCCGTGGCGACCATGGTCGGTGCCCAGCATCATGGTGGGCTGGTGTTAGGCGCCTTTTTGCCAGACGGTAAGGCGATTGGACTGTCGTTTTCATTTCTTGGGAGAGTTCATGGGGAGTTTTGCCTGTACTCGCAACTGACAGGTGTCGTGCCAGGC
Source organism: Candidatus Kuenenia stuttgartensis (assembly GCA_945874095.1). Taxonomy (GTDB): domain Bacteria; phylum Planctomycetota; class Planctomycetia; order Isosphaerales; family Isosphaeraceae; genus QWQI01. The sequence goes on along the minus strand of CAMCFM010000159.1, from coordinate 2,491 downwards.
TATCAGGGGCAGGGGATTGGCGGGCAGATGAAATGGGCACAATGGGAATATGCCAGAACGCACCAGATTCCTACGATTGCGTGGGCGTTTGACCCATTTCAGGCAGGTAATGCCCACTTTAATATTCATATGCTGAAGGCGCGTTCCAGGCGATTTCTTGATGACATGTATGGCCCCCGAACCGACGCTTTAAACGCAGGAGTACCCACCGACAGGCTGATTGCTGAATGGCCGACAAGTCATGATCCGAGGAATGATTCCTGGACGGAAATTGATTTTGAAAAGACCGGCCACGTGATTGAAACTCACCTGACCAGCGCAGGTTATGTCGCAGTGGCATTTGTACACGAGACTTTGCGAGGCGACGTCCAGCTCTTGGAAATCCCTGACAAAATTCAAGCCATTCAGAGTCAGGATCAAGAGCAGGCCCGGCGGTGGCGATCCGCCGTGCGTGAGGCGTTTCACAAAGCATTTCAGGAAGGCTTTGTGGTGACAGACTTTATCCGTGGAGGAACGGGTTCCAAGCGGTGTTATTATCGCCTGGAGCGAAATATCTGGGTTTGAGCGAGGTTCAGTTGCGACTGGCTGAGACTCGTACTTGATTGGGCTCGGAAGTGGCTCGAAAAATATTTTCGTGTTGCACATAAGCCTCAAGACCGACTGTTTTCCCAAACCTTTCGAGCTCTGTGCGAACCATGGCGGGCTGGAGGTCGGTAGGCAGAAAGGCTTCCATGATCAGAGAGAATCGGGGGCCATCAACGCGGGCGTGGAGGTCGAGAATATTGACTCCGAGATTGGCCAGACAGCCTGCGATTCCGTGAATATTGCCGGGCTGGTCGAGTCCGAGCACAGTCAGTATATAGCGTTCGCCTTCGCCGCTAACGGTTTCAGTGGACTTGAGATTTCCATCGAGCACGTTGACTTTAAGCTGAAAGCGTTTGCCGCGTGAGCTGATGGATTCGGCAATTTCCGAGCATTCCTGAGGGGTATCAAACTCGACGGCGAGAATGATCGTAAAGTAACCTCTCATGACTGTCTGAGAAAGTTCGAGGATATTTCCGCCGATATCGCGCAGGGTTCCTGTGACGCTGTGGATGATTCCAACCCGGTCGGCTGCAGTGACTGTGACAACGTATTGCGATTTTTCAGGCACGTGCGAAATTCCTTGAAAGTCGGTCAGTTTGAGGGGAACTTGAGCGACAACGCTTCAAGATTCCACTCAGAAGGATTATCATATAGAAATCGTGGTGAATTTGGATCGGCAGAGGTTCTGGATTGAGGAGAAATTCGAGATGAGTGGACCAATTGTCCGTAAGTATGGCTTTCCGAACTTTGATGAAATTTTTGGGAAACGCGACCTGGAGCACGGGGTTGAAGGCAAGAAAGCCGTGGACCCGCTGAACAGGGAAGCTAAAGAAACGACGGATTCGGCAACAAAGAAAAGTGAGACAGAAGCCAGCGATAAAAAGTAAGGTGGCTGGGGCGAAATTATTGCCCACGGAAGTCAATATCGAGGCGGTCGGCCAAGGTCACTCTGAGCTTGCTGATCGCTTCCGACTTCACGTTCGAAACCGTCTTAGGGGTCACGCCCCAGCGGGCTGCGATGTCTGAAGGGCTGTCGCCATCAATGGTTGAGCGAATCAGCTCAGCCTCCCGTGGTTCGAGAGAATTGGCAATGATCGACTCCAGATCCCTCCCAATCGCGACCTCGTCAGGGGAAATCGAATTACGGTCGGGAGTGGAGTTGCTGGACTCGTTGATGGAAACGGTCAGACGGCTCATCTGACGTTGTGTCTGTTTCTTGATTTGATCCAAGGCTCGTAAAAAGTCTTGGCCCATGGGCGTATCTCGGCTAACCAAAGTGCTTAGCCCGTCACGACCTACGGAACTTGCCAAGCCTTCGAACTGGTCGCGTCCCCAGCGTTCAAGCAGAACCATGTAAACGGATTGCGTGCAATCTTCGTCCTGAGGTGGCTCAATCCCGGCCTTTTGCCAGGCACGGTTCAGGTATCGTTCCATCCGGCCGTAGCCCATCTGCGAGAGCGATTCGCTGTAAGCGTCGGCCAGAGCGATGTCTTTGGATGAGGCTGCATTCGCCCGTTCGGCAATCGCCGCATCCCAGGCGTCGATGAGTGGGGTGGTCGATTCACGCTCGACAGCATCCGTTTCCAAACCGACAGTCGCTGCCGACCATGTAGGCTGGGGAACGTAAATTGAGCTGGAGTCGAGGGTTGAATCTGGTGCTGGAAATGCGGCATTGAGCAGGCATAGGGAATCCATAGATTCCACATCTGGCTGATAACGTCGTCTCGAAGGGCGGGGCTTCTGTGCCTTGCCTTTATTGCTGTTTCGAGAATTCGTTTTCAAAGCCGTTGCCATTGCTTGATTTACCTGATTCCAGACAAAAGAGTGGAAGGCTGTCAACCGCGTCCTATCCCTACTAAACGACATATCTATACGAATCATCCAAAACCGTCGAGATCAATTCTTG
>CAMCFM010000158.1 GCA_945874095.1 Candidatus Kuenenia stuttgartensis | reverse complement strand
TTCAGGTACTCTGACGACCCGATAGCGAGTGCAACGAAATACGCCATGGATTCCTCTGACACAACCGGCCCGTATCGTTCCGAAGTCGCCCCCGCCCCCGCAACGCCTCTGATGGGCACTCGAAATATCGGCATCATCGCCCACATCGACGCCGGCAAAACCACTACCACGGAGCGTATCCTTTTCTACACCCACACCATCCACAAAATGGGCGATGTGGACCGCGGCAGCACCACCACCGACTACCTGCCTGAAGAACGTGAACGCGGCATTACGATTATCGCTGCTGCCATCACCTGTAAGTGGAAAGACTATACAGTCAACATTATCGACACCCCCGGGCACGTCGATTTTACGGCCGAAGTCGAGCGGAGCCTGCGGGTTCTGGACGGCGCTGTGGTGGTCTTCTCAGCCGTCGAAGGAGTGGAAGCCCAGAGCGAAACCGTCTGGCGACAAGCCACCAAATACTCCGTTCCCCGTATCTGCTTTATCAACAAGATGGACCGCATCGGCGCCGATTACGAGCGTGTTTTTGACGAAATTCAAGAACGCCTGGAGTCGAATCCCGTACCGGTCGTCATGCCGATCGGCGCCGGCCCTGAAGGCAGTATGGGCCAATTCCGCGGCCTGATCGACTTGATCCGGATGAAGGCGTTTTATTCGAAGTTCGAAGATATGGGCGACAATGTCGAAGAAGCCGCAATTCCTGAAGAGATGCAGGCCGAGGCCGAGCTTTGGCGTGAACGGCTTTTGAACAGCCTCTCAGAAGTCGATGAGGAATTCACCGAAGCCTATATGGCGCACCTTGAGGGCACGGAACTGACTGAGGAGATGGTCCACTCCGCGCTTCGGAGAGCCACGGTGGCGGCCAAGATTCAGCCTGTACTGTGCGGTTCGAGCTTCAAATATGTGGGTGTGCAAAGACTTCTGGACGGCGTTCTGCAATACCTCCCCAGTCCATCCGAGAAGCCTCCCGTGGTCGGTATCCATCCCAAAAAGGGCACCGATATCACGCGCAAGCCGAGTGTGCAGGAGCCCTTCTGTGGCCTGGTCTTCAAGATCACCAGCGACCAGCACGGCGACCTGTCATTTGTACGGATTTATTCCGGCACGTTAAGTTCGGGCGATCGGCCCCTGAACACGGCACGCGACAAAAAGGAAGTCTGCTCAAGGCTTTACCACATTGCAGCCGATGAGCGGATCAAGATTGACGAAGCCACGGCCGGCGATATTGTGGGCGTGGTGGGTTTGAAAGAGGCCCGAACGGGCGACACACTGTGCGAAGCCTCGCATCCGATCCTTCTGGAAAAGATCGAGTTCCCCGAAACCGTCATGAGCATGTCCATCGAGCCTGTCAACAGCGCTGACAAAGGCAAGCTGGCAGACACTCTGGCGAGCCTGGCGCGGGAAGACCCCACCTTCCTTTACAAGGTGAATGAAGAGACAGGCCAGACGATTATTTCGGGCATGGGTGAGCTGCACCTCGAAATTCTCAAGAACCGGATGATCCGCGATTTCACCATGAAGGTGCACGTCGGTCGGCCCCGGGTGAGCTATCGTGAGACGATCAAGAAATCTGTCAAGCGAATCACAGGCGTTTGCCAGCGAGTCTCAGGCAATCAGGAACTCTTCGCCAAGGTCACCATTGACATTGAGCCGGAAGCCCAGCCCAAGGGTGCCCCGGTGGTGAGGTTTATCAATAAGTGCAAGGCCGGCGATGTTCCGACGGAATTCGTTCCCGTGATTGAACAGACTTTGCGTGAAGAGGCCAAATCAGGTGGCAAAACGGGCTACCCGCTGGTCGATCTGAAAGTCACCCTGGTGGACGGTTCGTACGACGACGATGCATCCAACGATGTTGCCTTCCGGTTCGCTGCTGCCGACGCCATGCAAAAGGCTTTGGAAGAGGCTGGAGCGGTTCTGCTTGAGCCGATTATGAAGCTCGAGGTGGTCACTCCGGATGAAAGTCTGGGCAATATCACAGGCGACCTGACTTCTCGCCGGGCGATCATCACAGGCACCAGCCAGCGCGGACGCTTGCAGGTGATCGAGGCTGAGGCTCCTCTGGAAAAGATGTTCGGCTATTCCACAGCCGTCCGATCCCTATCTCAGGGTCGGGCCAGTTATTCGATGGAGCCGTTGCATTATGCAGCAGCGCCTGACAGTATGCTGGAAGCGATTCTGGGGAATTGATTCGACTTTAAACCATCCGTAGGGCAGTAGCCCTCGGTTGTTTTAATCCGTCGGTTTACGGATCAAAACCCCCAACCGAGCCGAGCGTGAATCCGGCTGGCAAACTAGTGCTCCGTCAAGTCAAAATTGTTGGGTAGGCGGGCGGCACTAGTGCTCCGTCAAGCAAAGATTCTTGGGTATAGGGCACCAGGCATGTCCTTTGGACCTCCATAAACCGCGAAAACCGAATGATTTTGGGCTCCATAGGAGACGGCTATTAATAGGTATGTCCTTTGGACAACCATAAACCCTGAAACTGTGTACTTTTGGGCTCCATAGGAGACTCCCTAGCAAACGACCCCATTTTTAAGGCTTGAGGGGGCACTAACCGCAAGGCGCTAGTTTAATCCCTCGCTCACGGCTAATAAACCAGCCGCAGAGCCTTGACCCTGGTGCTGGAAATAGTTTCAGAAGCAAATGGCAAGCGGTCACATTGTGAATATGGATGTCCATCGGACAACTCTGTTAACAGGTGGCTCGACTGAAGCCCAAAACCGCGTTGGAAATGAGCGTAAACACACCCAAGATTGCACTCCATCTGAGATAATCAAACGATTGTCAGAGCTTTGCAATATTCTGATGTCAAATCTATTTCAGGCGATAAGCTCTTGAATCACATTTCCATGCACGTCTGTGAGCCTAAAGTCCCGGCCGGCATAGCGGTAGGTCAGTTTTTCATGGTCAAGGCCAATCAAATGCAACATGGTGGCATGAAGGTCGTGCACGTGGACCGGATTTTCCTGAGCCGCAAACCCGAATTCATCGGTGGATCCATACGCCTGACCGCCCTTTACGCCCCCACCGGCCATCCATACAGAAAATCCGTAATGGTTGTGGTCACGGCCATTTAAGGCTGGTAATTCGGCCACCGGGGTCCGGCCAAACTCGCCACCCCAGAGCACCAGAGTTTCATCCAAAAGGCCTCTCTGGGTAAGGTCGAGCAGAAACGCTGCAATCGGCTGATCCCACTGCTGGCCCAGCGATCGGTGCTGTGCAGCAAGGTTATCGTGGTTATCCCACGGCTGACCTGCCCCTGACCAGACCTGCACAAACCGGACGCCTTTTTCAATCATCCGCCGAGTGAGCAGCAACTGACGCCCAACGACCGTGTCGCCATAAAGCTCGCGTGTCCACTTCGATTCCTTCGAAAGGTCAAACACATCCGCAGCCTCGGTCTGCATCCGAAATGCCAGTTCATGGGCCTGAATGCGGGCCTCCAGCAATGGGTCGTCGTTATTGCGCTCCAAATGCCTGCGATTCCATTTCTGAACCAGATCAAGCTGGTGTCTCTGCTGATTCTGATTTAAACTGGAGTTTCGAATATTATCCACCAGCTTATCCACTTCCTTATGCTGCGTATTTAAATAAGTGCCCTGATAAGCGCCTGGTAAAAACGACGATCGCCAGTTCTGAGTGGCTACAATCGGATACCCGCCCGGACACATCGCCACAAATCCTGGCAGATTCTGATTCTCAGAGCCCAGGCCATAAGTTGCCCATGAGCCAAAACTGGGCCGGGGGAGCCGCGAATCGCCGCAGTTCATGAGCATCAGAGACGGTTCATGGTTCGGCACTTCAGCCTTCATGGACCGGATCACGCAGAGCTTATCTGCATGCCACTGGGCTGTCTGTTGAAATAATTCGCTGATTTCCAGGCCCGACTCGCCATACTTCCGAAAGATAAACGGAGACCCCATCGCCGCCCCGGTCTTGCGCTCCGTACGTAAATTGGCTGTGGGCAATGGCTGGCCATGATACTTTTTCAATAATGGTTTTGGATCAAACGTATCGACCTGTGATGGCCCTCCATTCATGAATAAATGGACCACATGCTTGGCCTTGGCCGCAAAATGCGGTTTTTTAGGGGCCAGTGGATGCGTGGCATCGTCGGCGGCTTCAATCGCAGATAATGCCAGAAGTGGCAGCCCCGTGCCGGTTCGGCGAAGCAATTCACGGCGTGTGATGGATAAGTCAGGCGTGTTCATGGTTTAGTCGATGAAATGAAATTCATTGGAGATCAAAAAGGATTGAGCGATCGTGACCAACGCTTTACGACGATCTTCCGGTGTTTTTAAACTTGATTCTGACAGAAAGTTACGAATGTCAATGGTTTCCATCGCATCCAGATCTCTCTGCCAAACAAGCTCGGCCATGGCCCGGGCAATCGCGATATCGTCCGTACCAGCTGTTTTTTCAGCCCTTTGAACCAGCCCTTCAGCACACGATTGCAATAACGGATGGTTCATTAAAAACAGGGACTGGGCCGGCGTGGTGGTTGTCGAACGGTCTACAGCGGCCGTATTGGGATCCGGGAAATCAAACGACCGGAGCTGTTCCGGTAAATTCAATCGGTCGATTTTCCCATAGATTCCACGCCTCCGGAATTTAAAATCAATCGCCTCGCCCGCCGCCGGCCCGCCTTCATTCAAGTCCAGTAATCCGGAGACAAATAGAAGCGAATCACGCATGGTTTCAAAATCCAGGCGTTTTTGATTCTGATACGCATAATTCCGGTTCTCAGGGTCGCCTGATTCGGCCTGAGCGGGCACGCTTGATCGTTGATAAGCGCTGGAGTGCATGATCTTTCGGATCAAAGTTTTGGTCGATCCGCCGGTTTTAATGAAATCGTCTGCCAGAGCGTCGAGCAATTCCGGGTGAGAGGGCTTTTCTCCACGCAGCCCGAAGTCGCCCAAAGTGGTTACGATGCCAGTGCTGAAGAGATAGCTCCAGACACGATTGACATAAACGCGTGCTGCCAAGGGATTTTTCGGGTCGGTAATCGAAAGGGCCAACTCAAGACGGCCGCTACGATTTTTCGGAAATGCAATCTGGGGCTGACTCTGATGAAACAATTCGAGAAACTGTCGAGGCGCAGGTTCGCCGGGATTTTGCGGATTGCCTCGAATAAAAACTCTCGATTCCTCAATGATGGAGCGATCTACCAGCATTTGAGGGCGAGCAGGTGCGTGAGCAGCCCTCCGGCTCTTTTCAAGTTCCGAAATCAGTGATTGCAACTGTGCCTGAGAGGCTCGATCGGGCAGCAAAGTCAGGTCGCCCTGCGGGTTTCTGGCCACACGGGTGGGCGATTGGGGGCCGTCCATCACCAGCCTGAGCGACTCAATATCCTGATCCGGATACGATCTGGGAACGGGCTTTCCAGACGATTCGAATCGCAATAAATATTCACTCCATGTTCCATAAGCCTGGGCAAATGCGGATGTGTAAATCCGTGCCAGATCCTCGAGATTTCTGGGCGGATTCTCCACGAGTTTGCGTTTCAGCAAACCGTTTGTCTCCTCTGCCGTCACTGCATTTAAAACCGAGTGAAACTCTTTTTCTGTGGCATCTGCCAGTCGGTTCCAGGATTTTAAGATATTTGAATTCTGCTTGCGGCTTTGTTCCAGAAAAGCCTGAAATCGCACAATCATCGATGGGTTTAAATCTCCCCCGTCGGCAATGAGCATAAAATCTTCCGTCTTCGGCGCTTTTCTGGCCTTTTCAGCCGCCATCAGATAATCGCCACTGCGTCGTCGGGCAGTCTCCACAAGTTGATCGTATTTGGAGTCAACAAAAGCCTTGAGTTTTTCATAATCCGCACGAATCTTCGTCTCTGCATCCTGCGAGGCTTTGATTTGAGGGATTGGATTTAATGCAGGCGGATAGGGTGGCTCGACCGAATTTGCAAAGACCGCATAGAGCGAATAATAATCTTTCGCAGAAATCGGGTCGAATTTATGGTCGTGACAGCGTGCACAAGACACGCTCAGCCCTAGTAATGGGCGAGTGACGACATCAATCCGGTCGTCAATAATATCATGAGGGTTATTCATATACCGCCCGCCGAGCGTTAAATATCCCAAAGCTGCCAGATTCTGAGTATTCACACTACCTGGAATCTGGTCGGCTGCAATCTGTTCCTGAACGAACTGGCTGAAGGGTTTATCGTTATTGAAGGCTTTAATGACATAATCGCGATAGGTGTAAGACCACGGAAAGTTGGCTTCTTCGAAAAAGACATAGCCCTTGGTGTCGGAATATCGCGACAGATCCAGCCAGTGGCGGGCCCATCGCTCTCCAAACCTTGCTGAGGCAAGCAGTTGATCTACCTGATCGGCAAATGCAACTTTCAGCTCGCGCGGGTCCTTTAAAAAAAGTTGCATTTGTTCAGGGGTTGGAGGGAGGCCGGTCAAATCGATACTGGCCCGGCGCAGAAGGCTGCGCCTGTCGGCTTGCGGCGACCTGGCAAGTTTCTCACGGATCATGGCACGATCAAGCCATTTATCTACCAGATTGGTGTTCGGTTGAGCAGGCTCAGAATCTGCCTGAATCGGTTGAAACGACCAGTGCGACTTTGATTTCTCGCGATTGGAAGCTTTTGCATTTGCAATCGACTTCGTCTGATCTGGGAAGGCGGCACCTGACTGAATCCACGTTTTCATGTCGGCGATCACGCCGGGTTCGAGCCTGCTCCGTTTGGGCGGCATTTTCAGGTCGTCGCGATGCTCCACAGCGGTGATCAGGAGGCTTTCCTCAGGCTTTCCCGGGACCACGGCAGGCCCTTGATCGCCGCCTTTGAGCATTCCCTCGCGCGTGTGCAGGCTCAGGCCTGATTTCGGATTCTCAGGGCCATGGCAGTCGAGACATTCACGGACCAGAACTGGTCTGATTCTGGATTCAAAAAACGTGTCATCGGCGGAACTTATATTCAAAATGCTGATCGCAAGTGCCATCCAGATTGTCGTGGACCGCATAAGGAACAAGCGGGATTTTCGACTTTGTCGGATGATGGAGACGATGGGCATGGTGGGTCGGCTTTCGAGGAAGGATCTGCCGATTTCTTGGGAGGGGCTTTTCAAGTCACTTCCACTTTAACATAACCTGATCCAGAATTGAATGATCGAAAAAATATGGTTGCCATAAATCCTCCGATCGTTTCTAATATTGTTTAACCATCATGCATAACCATCATGCATATATGATGGATGATCCTCGATCCCTCACTCCCACCGATCAAAACGCTCGAATTCGATTCTGTTTTAGCGTTTATCCAAGGCGGCCGAAACATGCTCCAAATTCAAGGCGTGCCTTCCAGAGCCTGTCACTCCATGACGCGCCGAACCATGCTGCAAGCGGCTGGGGCGGGCTTGATGGGCTTGGATCTGGCCAAGTGTCTGGCTGCGGAATCTGCCCAAACCAACGCGATCAAGCCGCGAGCGAAGTCGGTCATTTTTATTTTCCTGTTCGGTGGGCCGAGCCAGCTTGAAACGTTCGACATGAAGCCGGACGCTGCCGAGAAGATCCGAGGCCCGTTCAAGCCGATCGCGTCGCGGAATCCGGAACTCCTGATCTCGGAGCACCTTCCCGGGCTTGCCCAAAGGGCGGATAAATTCTCGATCATCCGCACCATGACCCACACGTTTAACGACCACAGCGGTGCCGGTCATTACCTGCAGACAGGGCGAAGGTGGCAAGTCCCTGTTGGTGGAGGATTTGTGGCCACTCCACAGGACTGGCCGTCCATGGGTTCCGTGACTCATTGGCATGCCCGGCAGACGGGCCAGAGTCAGTCGGGCCTCCCGGCGTCTGCGGTTCTGCCCAACTGGCTGGGCCGTTTGCAGGAGGCTGGCCAATATCGCAGGCCTGGCGAATATGCAGGCTGGCTCGGTCAGGCCAATCGCCCGCTCACGACAAGTGTCGATAAAAAAGACTTGCAGGACAACCCCTACTATCGTGCCTGTACGGATAAGGAACTGACCTTCGGGATCGACGGGCTTGACGATCCTGCCAGCCTTCAGATCGACCGGCTTGACCGTCGCAAGAACCTGCTCGACCAGTTCGACGCCGCCCGTCGAGCGGCCGATCAGTCTGGCAAAATTGACCAGTTCAGCGCCATCCAGGCCCGCGCCTACGACCTTGCGGCATCGCCCAAGGTGCGTCACTCACTTGATTTGCAGCAGGAGTCAAGCCAGTTGCGCGATCGGTATGGTCGTCATCTTTTTGGTCAGTCTTGCCTGATGGCGCGGCGACTGGTGGAGTCAGGCGTAAGGTTCGTGACGGTGCATTACGATTGCTGCGATGGCTATGGATGGGATTCGCACGTCCATTCCGACGACGTCAAAAACCACTTGATGCCGACTTTCGATCAAGCCACATCGGC
>CAMCFM010000157.1 GCA_945874095.1 Candidatus Kuenenia stuttgartensis | reverse complement strand
ACCATTGTTCTTTTGGGTTCCGGAGGAGACTCCAGAGCAAACTACCCCATTTATAAGGCTTGAGGGGGCAGTAGGGTGGGATGAATCGCTTCACCCCACCCTACATGGGCGGCTTTGTTCCTGTAGGGTGGGGTGAAGCCCACCATTCGAGGCGTGAACGGATGACGTCGATTTATCCGGTCATTCGCAAATTGAAAATCATGTGTTTTATTGTGTATGAAACGCAATCGATGATTCATTGTAGAGACATTCTACATGGATTTGCGAAAGGTGGGCTTCACCCCACCCTACAGGAACTAACCCATTTATAAGGCTTGAGGGGGCACTAGCCAGTTCTTGCTGGGCAGGATGCATACGAATAGTCTCTACGCAATCACCCCAGAATCCGGCATGAGCCAAAAAAAAAACGGGCGAAACCATCTGGTCTCGCCCGCTGCTTCGTCTTATAAAACTCAATCAGGTCCAATCATCAGTGACCAATCTGAGCCTCTGACTTCGTTTCCATCGCCAGATTCTCACCCAGTCGCCCCGTTCGGCCAACGATCAGAAGCCCAACGCTTTCTGGCAGATTGCGAGCAATTGACATCAGAATGTCACCCTTGAGGGCGGTCCACATCGCTCCCCGGCGCGTCACGCCCAGCATCAGCAAGTCTGCGCTGTGGGTTACGGTGAAGTCGAGAATCGAATCAGGCACATCCCGACTGACTCCATACAAGAGCCTGAGCGGTACACCGGCCAATTCGCACTGATGCTTGGTCGATTCGAACAAGGCCAGAGCCTCACTGTCTTCATCGAGGGTGATCGAAACAATCGGCCCCAAAGCCTGCACTGCAACGTGCCTGATGAAAAGCAGTTGGAGTTCAGCCTGCCAGGCCTGACACTCCCGAATGGCATAGTTCAGCAACTCGGGATTGCCCTGAGTCGCCACCATGATCCGATTCTTGGCCCTGTACTTGCCAGTAAATAGCATCTTGCGACGAATCCGCTTGCCGCCCTCGGGGGCATGCCCTTCATGGCCATCTTCGACAAGACCTGTGTGGATCCCTTCGCGTCGTTGAGCCCAGTCACTGAGGTACGCCAACCCGCCTGTGAAAGTGCAAGCGATCGTAAAATCGATCAATGCGCCCTTCCAGCCCGGCAAAACCGAGCCAATCGGATTAAAGGCAATCACGCAGCCTGCTAACCCAGCCAGGACAACGGCTCCAGCAAGATACCCAGTCCTGCGGTTTTTCGGCAGTTTCAAAGTTGGGTTAAACGCAAGTGCAGCGACTCTGGCGGCCAACCCGACAGCCAAAGTAATCAAGGCAAATCCACGGGCCTCAGGCTTGATCTGGCAGATGGTGGATTCGATAGCAATCATGACAACCGTGAGTACAAGCATCACATAACGCTCGAATTTCGAAAGCGGCATGTTCTTGTTTGTCGAGATCGAAGCCAGATTGATCCCGATCGCTCCCACAACACCAATCGCATAAAGCCCTGAAAGTGCTGTGACATTCGGGAACAACAGAACCACAAGTGCGGGCAGCAATGTGCCCACGACCAGCGGAATCAGTGGCATCCCAAATTTATTGAGGAATCCAAATGATGTGGGCAGCTCTTTGTCCCGTGCCAGCATAAACATGGCCGAAACCAGAGCCCCGATCGCCGTGTTTACAGCGGAGATCAAAAGCAGAGCAAAAACGAGCGAACTGACTGTCGCAAACGTCTTACCCACATAAGTTTCAGCAATCAGGTGAAGCATGTCGTCCGTGTGACGCGGAGGCATTCCATCAGGACTGAGCGTCACGCCCCGTTCCACTTCCTTCTGAACGTTATAGCTCTCAGGCAGTTTTTCACCCTTTGAGTAATAAAGCATGCTGTCAGGAAGCATGTGCATGGCCGCGGCCAGGACCAGATTCATGATCACAATCTCGATCAGGACTGGGCGGATGGCCAGCTTGCTGGTCCGCTTCACAGGCTGAACCATGATACCCGTCATGTTGGCAATGGCTTCCACGCCCGACAACGCCAGCACGATCTCTGTAAAGCCAACCCACGACTGCCAGATACTTCCCTGAGGGCGAATCACCCTGAAACTTTCAACCCCACTGACTGTCACAACACCCGCCCACTGGCCAAAAATGCTGAGTCCGATCCAGGTTGTCAGAACCACTGTGGCCACTGCCACCAGCATCGCCAATGAACCTGTCTTTGTAGGCCCAAGCGCATTCAGCATTCCGATTGCGATGATGGTAAATGCCGCCATCACAGCCTCTAGAGGCATTCCGAACAACTCAAGGCCCTGAATGGAAATCAGATTTTCGAGGTAGTGAAATGCATCCAGACACGACAGCGATGCCGTAACAACATAATCCGCGCAGAGGAGCAAACCTCCGATCACTGCCAGAAGTTGGGATCGCTGACGGGCGGCAGAATAAACACCCCCACCATCAGGAAACAACTTGCAAACAACCTCATAGCTCCAGCCGACAGCCAGAAGCAGGATGCTCATTAAAAGCAGGAACCAAAAGCTGGCCCGACCATTAAAGGCAAACGCCAAGCCCAGAACATAAAGCCGACTGGTTCCCCAGTCACCAAATAGCATAGGGCCGGCATGAAACCATTTTAGAACACGTGGACGTTCGCCAACGCTCAGCATCGGAGAAACTCTCTTGATTCATATAGTGTCAGTTCCCGGAAACTCGGCTTTCCCCATTCGGCCGAACGTTCCAGAAAATGTGGGCTTTGCTGTAGACTTCGCCGGAGAGTTGGCGAAACGTATAAGATGTTCTGAGAAGTCGCTGTCACCACAGTCGGCACAGGAGCCGCTTTATGATCGATCGGACTGACGACCAAGTTCAAGCCGTCCAATTTCGTTGGATCACCTGTGGGTTTCTAACCAGTGGCCTGGGCATCGCCCTGCTTCTTGTGGACAGCTCACTGGAGTTGGTCTACATTCTTTCATTCCTCCCTCAGATTCGCAAGCTATTAGTCAACCCGGTTTGGGTATTTATGTCGGGAAGCCTCATCACCACCCTCACTTTCATAGGCTCTTATCTACTGTGGAGACGATGGAATCATCCCGACTGGATCCGCAATTCCACACTCCTGCTGGTCATGAACAGCATCCATCTGGGACTCTGGCTGGCTGAAAATCACCACCAACTCGGCCTGCCTGACCAAAATTTTGACCATGAATGGCTCAGAATCCAGCTCAGCCAGATCTTGAATTGGTCAGAATTTGTCGTCTGGATCAAACTAATCAGAGTTTTTTATCGTGAGCATACCGCACGTCTCGTCCCCGAACGCTTTACCCAATCACACTTTGGATTGAGCTGGTCAGGTCTCATATTCAGCATCGCAATCGCTGTCGGACTCACAGACTGGCCCGCTGGATGGCCTCTCGCCCGAATCCGCTGGCTCTCGCCTCTGGATAGCCTCATGCTGGCCACAGCATCCACTATGCTCACAGCCGCCGCAAGCCTCCAAATCACCATCTATCTCTTCAAATCGTCAAGGATTTCGTACCTCTGCGATCACCTCACCAAACCTTCGCAAAATCATTCTGACGACTGGTATCAAGACCAATGGGATGACAATCCCTGGGGGAACCACTGATCGTAACGGGTAACAAATCCATTAAAAGACACTCAACCCGGTCAACGATAAAACGCGTTAAAGTTAATGATTGTATAGTTTTACTGACTTTCCGATCCGCTCATCACCTCATTCTGGATCCGCGAACGGATCGCCCATGATTGGATCGATCGACCGGTTGACTCCAAGATTTCTACACAAATATGCGATCACCACGTGCTTGGAAATATTCAGACCGATGATTCCCCAGAGAATTCCCTGCTTGAAAAGCCATAAGTTAAGTGCAATACACGCGATAAGGATCATCAGAAAGGTCAGGCTGAATTGGCTGACACGACGGTTCATGAGACTTATTCCGAGCTATTTGAGAAGAATTGCACAAGGATTGGGAGGAACCTCTGGTAAATCTGCACGCAACTGTCTAATGTATGGTAGAACTTCCGCGATAGGAATCCAGTCGTTTTGAATGAGCGTTTGGAATGAGTGCACAAAGTACAGCCCGCCCCGAGTGGACCGTTGTCATCGACCCAGTTCTTCAAAAAGAACTGGAACAACATATCTTCGTCACCAGTTGGCCAAAGCTGCTGGAGATGGTGGATACCGTTTATAACTGGGGGCGTCGGTCAAGCCTTTGGCCCTTGGGTTTCGGTCTCGCCTGCTGCGCGATCGAAATGATCTGCTCAGCCTGCTCCCGATTCGATATCTCTCGATTCGGCGCCGAAGTCTTCCGCGGCTCCCCCCGCCAGGCCGACGTCATGATCGTCTCAGGCACCGTCACCAAAACGATGATGCCGATGATCGCTCGCCTCTATGATCAGATGCCTGAGCCTAAATACGTCATCTCCATGGGTGCCTGTGCCAACGGTGGAGGCCCATTCAAAGAAGGCTATAACGTCGTCTCAGGTGTGGACAAATACCTGCCTGTCGATGTCTACATCCCCGGCTGTCCCCCTTCTCCACAAGCCTTGCTGAACGGCCTGATCGCACTTCAACACAAGATCGACGGCGAAAGTCTGGCCGATGCCGTCTGGTACAAGCCGGAAGTCGATCGCGACATTCCTGTCCCTGTGCTTGGCCCCGACCTGATCGATGTTCGATTCCTTGAAATCACAGCGGAAAAGACCGCTCAAGGTCTGCTCGACAAATCTCAGGCCGCCATGCCGAAGCCTCTGATCATCCCCGCCCCTCAGCCTGAAAAGCCTGCTGAAGAGCCTGCAACACCTGCTCCAGTCGCACTTTCAGCCGCAGATCGACTCCGAGCCAAAATGGCTGGTACCCCTGCACCTGCACCAACTGCGGAAGAAGTCAAGCCGGCTGCTAAGCCTGCCGCTCCTGCCAAAAAAATCAAGAAAGCGGAAGCTCGGCCCACACTTGCCTGGCTCGGGAATGAGAAGCTGAAATCTCTGAGCGATCGGCTCAATGAGAAATTTGGAGCCGGCACAAGCGAAATCATCGACGCTGGACTATTGCTCCCAGCCGATAAGCTCAGAGCCATTTCAGAATTCTTAAAATCTGATCATGCCACACGTTACAACTATCTTGCCAGCCTGCAGAGCGTTCACTACGAAGATTGTATCGAAGTCAACTACCACCTCGATTCCACAGTTCATCCCGGCACCGTGATTCTTCTGCGTGTTCGGGTCGCTGAGTCAGAAGGTCAAGGCGAATTGCCAACCGTTTCCGATATCTGGCCAGGTGCCGATTTCCAGGAACGTGAAGTTTACGACATGATGGGTGTGAAATTCACGAACCATCCGAACCTGACACGGATCCTGATGTGGGAAGGTTATGGCTATTATCCTCTGCGTAAAGACTTTCTTGAGCCTTATTATGAAGGCCCAACCAAGGTTTTTGACAGTCGCGTAGAGAAGGGTCATGGCTACCATTATCGTGCTGAGGAGATCAATCCTTATGGCACGAATATGAAAATCCCCAAGGATTTCACGGGCTGGGACAACCTCTCCGCACTCGACGACATCAAGGGCAAGAACCTGATGCCCGGCGGAGTTCAGATCAGCGAACTCGACACCGACCAGTTCGTGGTCAGCATGGGACCTCAGCACCCATCGACTCACGGCGTGTTTCGGATGAACATTCGGCTCGATGGTGAAACCGTCGTCGGCCTCAAGCCGGTCATGGGATACATGCACCGGAACCATGAAAAGATTGGTGAGCGTAACACGTATCTGATGAACTTCCCGTTCACAGACCGCCTCGACTACATCACCAGCATGGGCAATAATTTCGGTTATGCCCTTGCAGTCGAACAGCTTATGGGCGACGACGTTAAAGTTCCCGAACGTGCGGATTACATTCGCGTGATCATGGCGGAACTGACTCGGGTCGCCAGCCACATGTGGGGCATCGGCTTCTTCCTGAACGACATCGGCGCATTCTTCACACCAGCCCTCTACGCCATCGAAGAACGGGAACTGATTCTCGACCTCTTCGAATGGGCGAGCGGAAGCCGGATGATGTGTAACTACTTCCGGTTCGGTGGTGTGGCGTTCGACCTGCCCAAGGGCTGGAAGGAACGTTGTGAACGGTTCGTTTATGACCGTCTGGACGGGAAGATCGACGAACTCGATCGATTCCTCTCTGCCAACGAAATTCTTCTCGATCGCTCTAAAGGTGTTGGAGCCCTGACGGCCGAACAAGCCATCGCGTTCTCCACCGGCGGCCCTGTCCTTCGTGCCTCAGGCGTGAATTACGACATCCGTCGGGCCGCGCCTTACTCGATTTACGACCGGTTCGACTTCAATGTCGTGGTCGGCAAGAATGGCGATCTTTATGATCGCTACTATGTCCGTCTCCTGGAGATGCGTGAATCTGTCAAGATCTTGAAACAGGCCATTCGCGACCTCCCTGAAGGTCCGATTCTGCCAGGCAAGAAGACTTACCAGATCAAGGTACCAGCCGGCGAGTCCTACAGCCGTGTTGAAAATCCGAAGGGCGAACTCGGCTTCTATGTCGTATCCGATGGCTCTCCAACAGCTTATCGCTACCACATCAGAAGCCCGTCGTTCTTGAATTTGACGGCTCTGGAAACCATGTGCGTTGGTGCCACGGTGGCTGACGTCGTGGGTATTCTGGGCAGCCTCGATATCGTTCTTGGTGAAGTGGATCGCTGACCGTCGCCGAAAACCTTCATTCTGGCAGCTTTATGACAAAGTCTGCCTGAATGATTTTGGCCCAACTTTGTGCGAGATTTCTCGAAGTAGTCAGACATGGGATTCAACAAACAATTGATGGTTGTGGAGGATGAGGAGAGACAATGGTAATCGGCAAAGGCATATTGATCGGTCACCTGGTCACGATCAGGCGATTCCTTCTGACCTTCACACACGACTTCAAGATTGGCGAATTCTTCAAGCGTCGTGGGGGCGGAGAACTAGCAGTCGATTTCTTCACGCGCCCGAAAAACCAGACCACAGTCAAGCAGGACTACACAACCGAAGGTATCTTCACGGTTGAATATCCTGACGAACGTCTGCCGGTCTACGAACGGTTTCGCGTTCTCCCGGTCTTGGTCTACGACAATGAAGACGGTAACGTCCGTTGTACGTGTTGCAATATCTGCGCCAAGGTCTGCCCTCCTCAATGTATCTGGATGAGTCAGGCCCACAGTCCTGAAGGCAAGCCAGTGACACTTCCGGAAGAATACTACATCGATATGGATGTATGTATGAACTGCGGAATGTGCTCGGAATATTGCCCATTTGACGCGATCAAGATGGACCATAATTTCGAACTGTCAAATTATGAGCGTCACCAGACCCACATTTATTCGCTCCAGGACCTTCTGGTGTCGAGCGAATTCTATGCGAAGACCCATCCAGATGCCTACGCCAGCCCTGAAGAGGTGGCGGAACGTGGCAAGGTGACGAAGAAGAAAGATCAAAGGCTTCAGAAAGCCCTTCAGCTTTCGCGCGGCTGATCAGTGATTTTTCAAGAAAAAAGGCTCATTTCACTTGTGGGTCTGTGAAAACCTCTGTAGCATAGCGTTCAAAGCGTTTAAAGACTGATCATCATCCACGATACCAGGCTAAGAGCGAAACGAAGACACGATGATTCCCCGACCGAAAACTATGGAACCGACCTGGGCACCCGGCACTCGTGTGAGAGTGACGCATCACGTCCGCGTCGGGCATCGTCAATGGACGACGACTCGCGAGGGTACCGTTCTCTCTGAATCTCTGCGTCCGATTGGCGGGATGGAGATGGGCGCCAAAGCCGCTGCCCTCAACCAGCCGACCTTGAGACTCAAAGCTGATGACGGTGAGATCACCGTGGTGGCAATCGACGGTGGAACGAAAATCGAAGCGCTTTGACGAGCACGATCTGAAAGGTCCTTTGGTGTCATGGTATACAACTACATCTTCATCGGCCTCCTGATTCTCGTGGCTGCCCTCTTTGCCGCCGGCCCTCTTCTGGCTGTCGCTCTGCTGGCTCCCAAGAAGAAGTCCATCACCAAGTCGCAGACGTATGAATGCGGTGTTTTGACTGTCGGCGAAAGCTGGGTCAAATTCCGGATGCAGTATTACCTCTACGCCATCTTGTTCGTCCTGTTCGATATCGAGACCGTTTTCCTCTATCCCTGGGCCGTCAGCTATGGCGGTCTCGGATACTTCGCTCTCATCGAAATGATCATCTTCGTGGCCATGCTGCTTGTCGGTCTGGCCTATGCATGGGCTCGTGGGGCCCTTCGCTGGCAGTGATTCGATCGCTCTGCCGATCGTTCGGAACCTATCTTTCTGCGTGATTTTGGGCCTACATCGAGGTTAGACGCGTGTCTCTGACAGACTTCTTCGCTCAATCAGAACTGACGCCACTACTG
>CAMCFM010000156.1 GCA_945874095.1 Candidatus Kuenenia stuttgartensis | reverse complement strand
GCGTCGGCAATGCCTGCGGACCAATCAGGCTTGCTGATCACCCGATAGAAATTGGCGGCCAGAACCTTGCCATATTGGCCGCTCTGAATCGCCTCGGCAGCAAACGCAAACTCAGGGAAGAACGGCAAAACGTGTGCCACCATGAGCTTACGCCCAGTGCGACGGGCAGTAGCCACCATGGCCTCGGCATCTTCAAGGCTCAGAGCGATTGGCTTTTCCACCAGAACATCCTTGCCTGCTTCAAGAGCGGCGATGGCAAGTCTGGCGTGGTCGGCATTCGGCACGCAGAGGTCCACAAGATTCACTTTGGGATCCGCCAAAAGCTCTTCAAAGGTCTCGTAAGCCGATACGCCGGAAAGGTCCATCTGGGTCCCGCGTGGGCCGAAGTTGCCCTGAATCGATGTCCAGTCGCCGGCCCTCTTTTTCGGGGCGCGCGTACTGATGGCCACCACCTTCGCCCCCGCCACACGGCCGGTTGCCAGATAATGGGTCATGCCCATAAAGCCGATGCCTACAATGCCAATGCCGATCATTGCTGTATATCCCTTGTATTTGTATGGAGTTGCGACTTCTCATGAATCTCATGCATTGCCAGTCCCAGCACCTGCCCTGCATCATCGACTGCGTGTTGCCAAAGCCTTCGACATTCGGATTCAGGTGCTTCACATACTCATAATCTACTATGTAAGATCAAAGCATTACAGGTTTGGCAAAAAATAAGTTCCCGAACAAGAGAATTTCTATTCCGTTTAAGCCCTTTTCCCCTGTTCAATTCTTAGGACGTTGCACTATGGCTTTCCACAGATCTTTTAAGCCTACGACTCCATCACCGAAATGTCGATTTGAATATATCCTCATCGCCGATCGAATCTCGAAGCTGGATGATCGCAATCAATGGCCAATCGCAGATGCGTTTACAACGCCGATGACTGTGGTAGTTGTCTAAAATCTTATTTTGAGAACCACAAAAGATTCACAGCCAGTTCCTAAATCAGCCGCTTCCGCTTGACTCGCAAGCCATCTCATTGTTTAATTTAGTGTACCCACAGCCACAAAATCCGGTCCAACAGCCACTCGTCTTCGCAATCGATCCATTTCCAAATCCCATATGCACTCGCATAGAGAATCTATAAAAGGCAAATCGCCGATGTTGAAATTGAACCGCCATCGCACTGGCATTTTCGAAATGGTAATTCATTGTATCTTGATCACTTGTTTTGCATTCACTTCAAAAGCTCAGGATGAGAAGCCAAAAATCCCTGACCCTGCTCGTGAACGATTGCTCATGAGCCAGTTTGAAAAAAGCCCTGATTTAAAAGTCAGCCTGATTGCCGATTCCACAAAGATCAGCCACCCGATTGCATTTTCCATCGACGATTTTGGTCGTATCTTTGTGGCTGAATCGTTTCGATATATCGACCAGAAAGGCGGTTGGTCTGATATCCGCTATCGGTTGCCATGGATGGATGAGGATCTGGCAAGCCGATCCATCGCGGATCGCAAGAAACTCTACGAATCGCGTCTGGGCGATGAACTGCCTGCCTGGAAAGTGCCTTCGGAGCGTGTTCGGCTTCTGGAAGATCCTGATAAAAATGGGGCCTTTCAAAAATCATCCGTATTCGCAGACGGTTTCAATGGCCTCCTGGATGGCACTCTGGCAGGCATTCTGGCAACTCGCGACCAGATTTATTTGACAAATATCCCAAGCCTGTGGGTTCTGGATGGTGCAAACACACAGAAATCGACCGCTCGAAAAGCCCTTCAAACAGGCTATGGAGTGCGACTGGGATATCTTGGCCACGACCTTCACGGACTCTGCTGGGGCCCCGACGGGCGATTGTATTTCAGCATGGGAGATCGTGGCTCGCGCATTGAAAAAGACGGCAAACTGTTGATCGACCTGCCTGATACGGGCGGCGTTTTTCGATGCGAAGCCGATGGATCAAATCTGGAGCTTTTTGCCAAAGGTTTAAGAAACCCTCAGGAATTGACATTCGACGCCTTTGGGAATCTCTGGACTTGCGATAATAATGCTGACAGAGGTGATAAAGCACGCTGGGTGTGGGTTCTGCCTGGTGGAGATAGTGGCTGGCGAATCGGCTATCAGCATTTGAATAAACCGGTTGCACTTGGGCCCTGGACATCAGAAAAAACCTGGTTTCCTGCCCATCCCGAACAATCAGGCCACATTGTTCCACCCGTGGCCAATCTGGCCCAAGGTCCTTCAGGAGTAGCAGCACACCCTGGCACGGGCGTTCCAGTCAGTTATACAGGCCAATTTCTAGTCTGCGATTATCTCGGAGAAGGTGGCGGAATTCATTCCGTCAATGTCAATCGCAAAGGGGCTGGCTATGAAATGCAAGCGCCTGGCAAGTTGCTCTGGAAATCGGGCGCAAACGACGTCGATTTTGCCCCTGACGGCTCGGTTGTATTCAGCACCTGGACAGGCGGAATTTCTCTCGACAGCGGAGGCGGGCTATACAGCTTGAAATCGCCGGGCCTGAGTGCAGATCCTCTAGCCCGTAGCACATCCGAGATTTTAAAACTCGAACCATCAAAGATGGAATTGCAAGTACTGGGGCAATGGTTAAATCACCCGGATATGCGTGTGCGGCGTCAAGCTCAGTTTGAGCTTGTGAAACGCGGCAAAGTTTCGACACCGATTTTTCTCGATTGTATTAAGACGAGTCCAAGCCAGTTGGCCCGAACAAGTTCACTTTGGGGGCTGGCTCAGTTGCAACGATTAAAGAAAATCGCTCTGCCTGACGACTGGAAAAACTGGTCAAATGACACCGACCCTGAATTCCGCGCCACTTTAGCCAGAATCCTCGGCGAAACCAGCCCTGTTGGCGCTGACAAACCTCTGATTGCATTCCTTGCGGATCCAGATCAAAGGGTCCGACTTTGGGCATGCCTGGCGCTTGGGCAATTGAAATCGGTAAATGCGATTCAACCGATTGCAAAATTATCGATTGAAACCAACGATCAAGACCCCTGGCTGAGGCATGGTCTGGCTGTGGCCTTGTCAGGCAGTGTGGAAGGTGATCAGTGGAAATCATTGATATTAAATGATTCCGATGCTCTGAGACGCACAACATTGCTGGCCATGAGTCGCAAAGCCATGCCTGAAGTGGCCCTGTTTCTGAACGACAAAAACCCTCTGATTGTGGCGGATGCGGCGAGGGCGATCTATGACGGGCGTATTGCAACTGCCCAGAAAGTTCTCTCAGATTACGATATTAAGACCGTTTTAAATTCAGGATGGACAGACTTGGTCCGGGAGGCTGTCGCCAGGCGCTGGATGCATGCGAATTTGCGAGAAGGGCGAAGGGAAAACGCCAAGCGATTGATTGCATTTGCAAATCACAGAGCATATGCCGAATATCTTCGTGTGGAAGCTCTGGAGACATTGACCCAATGGGATAAACCATCGAAATTTGATGGCGTGCAAGGCCTGTTCTATGAAATCTCGGGAACCGGTCGGGAATCGGGTGCAGCGGTTCAGGAATTGGAGGTATTTGCTGGAGAGTTTCTGGCAGGTGATCAGACTGAATTGATACAGTCTGCCATTCTCGGATTTATGGAAAAGCACCCCAATGGCAAGTATCACGACCGATTGAAATTGATTCTCACGGAAGCCAGTCGCCCGGTCCGGATTCAGGCCAAGGCTTTAGAGCTATTGGTGAAAGGGCATGACAAGGATTCGCCTGCGATTGTCAAAAGTGCATTAAAAAGCCCGCTGGAAGAGCTGAAACTGGTTGCGATTGGTTCGATTACGAGTTTAAATCCGAACGACCGGGCACCGATCATTGATTTGATCATGGCCGATGGATCCATGCCTGAAAAGCAGCGGGTGATTCGAATATTGGCCGAGATTTCCGACGGTCAGTCAGTTGCAAAACTGTCGTCTCTGATGGATGCGAGAATTGCAGGCAAACTTGAGCCAGGGCTGAGGCTGGAACTCAATGAGGCCGTGCATTCTCTCGCACAGGATGGCAGAAATTTGCGTAAGCGACTTGACGAACAATATCAGGAAGAGTTGAAACTGGACCCACTGGCAAAATGGCGGGACTCGATTTCAGGCGGTAATATGGAAAATGGCAAGAATATCTTTCTCACGCGTGCCGATCTGTCATGCCAAAGGTGCCACTTGCCAGCCAATAGCAAAGAAAGGGTCGGGCCGAGTCTGGAAGGGGTGGGGTCAAGGCTCACCCATGAGCAATTGCTGCAGTCGATTGTTAAGCCTAATGCAATCCTGGCGAAAGGCTTTGAAACCAGCACTTTTGGCCTGAAAGACGGAACGACTCTTTCTGGAGTGGTCGAGCAGGAAGAACCTGGACGAATTCTGATCCGCAATAGCGAAGGCAAGCAGATTGCCATTGAAAAAGCCAATGTCGAAGAACGCGCCAAGGGCGTTTCGCTCATGCCGGAAGGGCTTGGAGATCGGCTAAATCTGCGTGATCTGAGAGACCTGACCGCTTATCTGGCGAGCCTGAAAGTGGTGGAGAAAGCGGTCGAGAAAGAACAGAAGTGAATTGGTGGTTTCAAGCGAAGATTTTGGGATTACTGGCTGATGGTACATCCTTCTGGTTCCGGGCCTATGGTCCAGAACCAGTAGAAGTGTATGACATTGGGTTGCTTGATGTCCTGCGGACATGCCTATTAATAGGTGCCTCCTCTGGAGGCCGAATGAAATATAAATCGCGGGTTCTTTTAACTTCTGCGGATCAACCGAAAATTAAAAAAGTGGGTGGATTTGAAAATCCACCCACTTGAGCTCACTGGAATTTAGTTGAAAGACTCTGAAGATCACTTCGGCGGGATGATCGACGGCAGTTCCATGCGATGGCTGCCCATATCCTTGAGCATCTGATGCTTGGCCTGAGTGGTTTGCGACAGACCATGGATTTTGATAAACCCTTGGGCAGCCGATGAATCGTACTGGTCGCCTTCTTCGTAGGTCGCCAGTTCGTGGCGGTAAAGCGAGTGCTCGCTCTTCCGGCCAGTGATCATGCAGTGGCCCTTAAAGAGCTTCACACGGGCCACTCCACTGACATATCGCTGATTCGATGCCACAAAGGCCATCAGGTCCTGGTGGAAGGCGGAGAACCAGAGGCCGTTGTAGATCATGTCCGAATAGGCTTGGCTGACATAAGTCCGGAACCTCAAAGCGTCCTTCGAGAGTGTCAGGAACTCAATCTCGCGGTGTGCTTCGTGAAGGACAATCGCGGCCGGTGCTTCGTAAATCTCGCGGCTCTTGATCCCCACCAGTCGGTTCTCGACGTGGTCAATCCGGCCCACTCCATGCCTACCAGCAATCTGGTTAAGCTCTTCGATGATGGCAACAGGATCTTTCTCGACCCCATTCAAAGAAATCGGACGGCCTTTTTCGAAGCCAATCTCAACTTCCTCAGGCTCGTTCGGAGCCGTCCGTGGATCAGCGGTCCACTGGAAGGCGTCGGCGGGTGGTTCCACCCATGGATCTTCGAGAATTCCAGCCTCAATCGAGCGTCCCCAAAGGTTTTGGTCGGTCGAGTAAATCGACTTCTTGGTGGCTTCCACTTCGATATTGTGCTTGAGTGCATATTCCAACTCTTGCGTGCGTGTCCACTTCCATTCACGCACAGGGGCGATGATCTGGAGCGATGGATCAAGAGTCTGAACCGTCACGTCGAAACGGACCTGATCGTTACCTTTACCGGTACAGCCGTGGGCCACAGCCGATGCGCCTTTTTCCTGAGCCAGCAGAACCATGCGCTGGGCGATCAGGGGACGGCCCAAAGCCGTAGCCAGTGGGTACTTACCTTCGTACAAAGCACCTGCCATGAGCGACGGTAGACAGAAATAGTCGGTGAACAGGGCACGAAGGTCTTCGGCCACGGCGTCAGAAGCACCTGTGCGAAGGGCTTTCTGACGGATGGCTTCAATGTCCTGCCCCTGGCCGAGATCGCAGGTGTAGCAGATCACGTCCATGTCGTAGGTTTCGTTGATCCACTTGACAGCCACTGAGGTGTCCAAGCCACCGGAATAGGCCAGAATGACTTTCTTGCGTGACATGATTCGATCGGGTCCTGAAGGGTTGAAAACGAGACTCGGAAACGGGTACGAATGACGACGGAACTGTTAGATATCGAACGCTTTTTTGAGCGCCTCAAGGCCAATTTCACCATGTGCAGCATCGGTCGCAACATTGATGCGCACCTCGCTGCTATTGATCATCGAGATATTGATATTGGCAGCCGCCAAGGCTGCAAACATGCGGGTGGCCACACCTGTGTGAGACCTTATCCCCACTCCCATCACGGAAAGTTTGGCGATTTTTGGATCCACCGCCACACTGTTCGGGCCCAGAAGTTGGGTCAACGCCTCAACAGCCTGAGTCACATCACGCGAAGGGATCGAGAACGAGAGCAGAGTATGAGCCTCCCGGCCCATCTGCTCACTTATATCCTGAACAATCATATCGACATTGATACCAGCATCGGCGATGGCCCTGAATACCAATGCGGCTTGGCCCGGCTTGTCGGGAACGTTTAAAAGCGTGATTCTGGCCTGATTTGTGTCAAGCTCCACATCGCTGATCACCAGGTCTTCCATGCCGGGCGCTGAACCTACGATGGCAGATTCAGTCGAAACCGGGCCCTGATTCTTTTGAACCAGAGTGACCGCAATTTCAGGAGGATCTTCGCTGAACCTGAGATCCGCCGGCACCACTTCAAGCTCAAAAGCCGAGTGAACGGCCCTCAGTGCATCCACACCCTGAGAGCGTGCGACCAGAACACTGATCTTAATCTCGCTGGTGGTGATCATCTGAATGTTAACACCCGCTAAGGCAAGGGCTTCAAACATGCGGACAGCCACGCCGGAGTGGATCTTCATACCGGACCCGACCACGGAAACCTTGGCCACTTCGCGGTCGCTCTGAACCGATGCTGCGCCTTGCGCTGCTGCAGCTTTATTGACAACGGAAAGCGAGTTTTCGAGGTCATCCTCGTCAACGGTGAAGGTGACTTCCGCCAACCCGTCCTTGGCGACGTTCTGAACGATCATATCCACGACAACATGCCGTTCAGCCAGTTCGCGGAACAGGCCATGCACCACGCCGGGGCGATCTGGCAGGCCACGCACGGTGATTCTGGCTTCTTCCTTGGCCAGAGCGGCACCGGTCACAACGGCACCCATGCGGCGGGCAGCAAGTTCGTCGACAATCCAGGTGCCGACATCGGGCCTGGAAGCATGGCGAACATGGATCGGAACGTGATACTTTTTCGCAAATTCTATAGACCGGGAATGCATCACACCAGCACCCAGGCTGGCCATTTCGAGCATCTCATCGTAGCTGATGGTGTCGAGCTTGCGAGCGTCGGGAACCAACCGTGGATCGGTGGTGTAAACACCGTCTACGTCAGTGAATATCTCGCAGGCTGAGGCACAAATGACGGCAGCCAGGGCCACAGCCGTGGTGTCGGATCCGCCACGGCCGAGGGTGGTGATGTTGTAGTTTTCGTCCACACCCTGAAAACCGGCCACGATCACGATCTTGCCATCGTCAAGGGCGGCTTTCATCCGGTCGGTTGAGATGTTCCGGATCCGCGCTTTGGTGTGAAAACTGTCGGTCACGATGCCGATCTGAGAGCCTGTAAAGCTGATGGACGGAACACCTTGCGACTGAATGGCCATGGCCAGAAGGGCCACGGAAACCTGTTCGCCGGTGGACAGCAGCATATCCAGTTCACGTGCAGGCGGACGAGGCGTGACCTGCCTGGCAAGGTCGATCAGTTCGTCTGTGGAGTGGCCCATCGCTGAGACAACCACGATCACCTGGTGGCCACGTTCATGCTGATCAATCGCCCGACGAGCTGCCGCCTGAATCTTTGTGGCGGTTGCAACACTCGTACCGCCAAACTTTTGCACCACAATGGCCACGGAAGATATCCCCATCAAGCATCATGAGTCGTCTGCTTCAAACGCAGGAAGTTCGAATCCAAAGTTTATCAAATCAGATCAAAAAGTGATACTTGGAACCGTTTTGAGCCACCAAGGTTTTTAAATGTACTGACCTTCCCATGACAGTTTATACTGATCAGGCTGAACATTGTGTCGATCTTCTGAAAATTCTCGTTCGGGAAAGGCGGGTTACCCACGTTGGCAACCATCGAATCCAAACCTGACGCCCCGGCTATGGATTTGACACAAGCATCGCGTGAGCGTGTCCATACCGACCATCTCTGGACAGCCGAAGATTTATTAGATTTCCAAAATTCACCGTGGCAGCACGAATTGATTCAAGGAGTGCTTTATCGAATGCCACCCACGGGCGACGAACACGGATATGTGACGGGAAACTTCTTTGGATGGCTTTTTCAGCATGTAAAAACCAACCAGCTCGGCGAACTCTTTGCAGCTGAGACCGGTT